>CALGUT010000796.1 GCA_937920335.1 uncultured Opitutales bacterium | reverse complement strand
TTTTCAGCAGCCGCCTTCTCGATCACCTTTGCACCGAACTCCGGCACACGTCCCATAATCACCGTACGTCCCTGTTTGATGATACCCGCCTTTTCACCGGCAATTTCTTCAACTGTTTCACCCAGGATTTCCGTGTGATCCAAGCCTATAGACGTGATTACCGCCACCTTGGGGTCGACCACGTTAGTCGCGTCCAGACGCCCACCGAGACCCGTTTCAATGATCGCCACATCAACCTGCTCGTTCTTAAAGTGAACCATAGCCATGGCTGCCATGAACTCAAAAAACGTCGGATGATTCCCCTCGTCTTCCGCGGCGATTCGCTTCGCCACAATATCCAGTCCTTTGATCAGGGTCGTTATCTGATTCGGTGAAATGGGGACTCGGTTGACTTGAATCCGTTCGCCCAGATAGACGAGATGGGGAGAGGTAAAGAGACCCGTCTTGTAGCCGGCGCTTCGAAAAATCTGTTCCAGCATGGCTGCCGTCGAGCCTTTGCCATTCGTCCCGGCTAGATGGATAACCGGAAAGGCTCGATCCGGCCGGTCAAGCGCTTCAACAAAGCGCTGCATGCGATCGATGCCGAAAGTCGAACCCCGATTACGTAAACCGAAGAGGTAATCCCTGGTTTGAGAGAAGTCCAAAGTTAGACCGGTTAGAGACCGTTCAGAAAAGGCCTAAGCCGAACGTTCAGCGGACCACATCACTGAAAGGAACGACTTTAACCGTTCTTTCAGCTCATGGCGGTGAACAATCTGGTCAACCAAACCGCGTTCGAGCAGAAATTCAGCGGTCTGAAACCCTTTAGGTAACTCTTCTTTGGTCGTCTCCTTGATCACTCGTGCACCCGCGAAGCCAATCAAGGCACCCGGTTCAGCAATAATCAAATCTCCCAACGATGCGAAGCTCGCCATGACGCCAGCGTAGGTAGGATTTGTTAACACAGCAATGTAGGGCAGTTTCGCTTTGGCATGCCGAGCAAGTGCAGCACTGGTTTTCGCCATTTGCATAAGGCTTAATATCCCTTCCTGCATACGGGCACCACCTGACGCGCAAATGATGATGCACGGAACACCACGCTCCGTTGCACGCTCGATGCTTCGGGCGATTTTTTCCCCTACGACCGAACCCATACTAGCCCCGATAAATCGAAAATCCATGACAGAAATCTCCACCGGGATATCAAGGAGCTTGCCTGAGCCACTCACGACTGCGTCCGACAACTTCGTAGCTTTGCGATAAGTTTCGAGTCGTTCGCTGTAGGGTTTGCTATCGGTAAAAGACAAAGGATCGACGGATAAAAGATCCGCATCCCACTCTTTAAAGGTGCCTTCGTCCAAGAGAGACTGTATCCGAGTGGGCGCATCCATGGGGAAGTGGTACCCGCTTTTTGGCGCGACCAACAAATTCTGCTCTAACTCTTTGTTGTAAATGAGGTCTCCCGTGAGGGGGTCCTTCGTCCAGAGTCCGCGAGGAATATCTTTCTTTTTGACGGTGACCGTCGAATATTTTGGCTTACTAAAGAGCGGCATAGTCACGGAATTATCCGTGGCCCAGGGTAAGAATGTCAATACGGCTAATGCCTCCCTTTTTGAGCGTACGAGCACACGCGTTCAAGGTTGATCCGGTCGTAAATACATCATCTACAATAAGATACCGTGCATTCACGTCTGAATCGGACGATAAATTTAATTTGAATGCCGAGCGGAGATTTCGCATTCGGTCTTTTCTGGAGAACAATGTCTGACTCGGCGTATCAACCGTTCGGATGAGTATATCCGCTAGTTGGGCAGATGGCTGAAGCTGAATGAGCGCCTTACAAAGAGCTTCACTCTGATTGAAGCCACGCTCCCTGAATTTGCGTGGATGCAAGGGAACTGGCACCAAAAACGCCCCATCGATATACTCCTTCAACCCAGGAGTGCCTTCAAAAAGCGTGAGAAAATCCCGAAGTAAGTAACCCGCACCTTCATACTTAAACTGATGAATGAGTTCTCGCCCAACCCCTTCGACCAGAATCACCGTTTTCCCCTGACCATACACGGGCTTCAATTCCTTGCACTTTGGACAGGCACGATCACTCGCCATAACCGCACCGAAATACGGGTATCCGCAGGTCTGACAATGGGGGGGGTCCACGGTGAATATCTTCGAGGCGGCGGAGTTACCGATAAACTGAAACGAACTATCATCTTCAACCGCATCTCCAGTAATCACACAGTTTCTGGGGAAAACGACATCCAGAAACGAGCGAGTCAGCGCTGCGATATTCTTTGCCCCCATGATCAGGAATAGCCGGCCTGCACACGAGGTTTGTAGACGCTCGTGAAATAGAAGGCGATAAAGATCAAACAAGTAGTCGTAAAGAAGCCATCAGTTAGGCGGAACGATCCCCACCAAATAGATGGCTCCACTCCTTCCCGCACCGCGATATTCATGAACAATGAGATCGGGGTTATCCAACCAGCGTGCAACCCGACTACAGCCCATAGGGAGCGACTCTTCATGAACACCACCGTTAAGGTGTAACCTACCAATGTCAGGTTGAGAAAAAGCACAAAATCGAAATTCACCACGATGCCTGCGAGTACCCAAAATCCGACGGAGAACCCATCCAGCCACGTTACATCAGACGGCAGAGTATTATAGTCCCACAAGCCAAGAGGTGGTTTGAAATGCAGGTATGCAAAGAACATCGACGCCAGGACGACGCTGATCATAGGCGTAAATGCGGTGTAGAACATACGAAAGAATAGACTCCTGAAAACTAGTTCTTCCAATGAACCCATGAGAAATGCCCCCAGAAACGCAGCAATCAGGCCGCCGAAGAGCCCCCAAAACGTGAGCGAGGATTCAACCTCAACCGCCCCCACCGCTATTAAGATCCCCAATACCAAAACCGTCGAGATCAAGCCAGCCATGTAAAACCGGAGAAAATTGGAATACCAGGTAAGATCGCCGGAATAGCCGATTTTTCGAGCTGAAAGCAGCCGGCATTGGATAAACATCCAGGGGATTGTAAAGACCAACAAGAAGAGTCGAATTCCGTCGAAATACTCGGGAAACGGTTTACTCGAAAGATGAGCATTCAAGGTATTCGGGAAATGGGTATTCCACCAAACGATAGTCTTGTATGCGACGGGTGCCAATACAGCTGCAATGAGGTGAAGCACCAGAAACGCCACCATCAAACTCTTTAAACCTCTAAAGCTGAATTGATATTCGTCCTTATTAAACAGGACATGGAAACCGTCTCTAGAAAATCCAGACATGAGTGATTTGCTGTGAAGTTTTACCCGACCAATAAATGCCTGGGAAAGAGAACATTCCGTAAGACATCACTCTAAAACTCAAGCTCCAAGCGCGGTCGCCGCCCAAGCCTCACTCTGCGTAATAAACCTGCTTTAAAAACAGGCCGCGTGGCCCTGCGGTAACGACATCTTTGCTACGAACACCTGAATTGAGTATCTCAACAAACGCCTTCTGGCTCAATTTGCCACGACCCACTCTAAGAAGCGCACCCACAAGCGAACGAACCATCTTATACATAAAACCACTCGCTTCAAAGGTGAGCATGAGCTGTTGGCCGTCGAGCTCCGCCTCGAATCTTCGGAAATCTTTGACCGGGTTTTCCGTTTCGGGGTCATTGCCGTTATCCGCCGCAAATGCTGAGAAATCGTGAGTTCCAATCAATAATTTGCCAGCCTCACGGATGGCCTCTGGATCCAGCTGGTACGGAATCGACAGCGCATAGCGCGTACAGAATGGATCCGCCTGCCCCAGGAAGATATGGTATACGTAACGCTTCCCCGTGGCAGAGTAACGGGCATGAAACTCAGAAGAAACCTCCTCAGCAGACTTCACCAGGATTGTGTCTGGTAAATGCACCTTGAAGGCGGCCAGCAACGAGGCCGGATCGTGGTTCCAATCCGCATCGAAGTGGAACACCTGCCCCTCTGCATGCACCCCTGCATCGGTTCGCCCACTTCCCTGAATGCGTACCGGTATCTTTAGGAACTTGGCTAATGCCGCTTCGATCTTATCTTGAACCGCATCCCGGGTCGGTTGCGTCTGCCAACCGGCAAAGTCCGTCCCGTCGTAGGCACATACACATTTCCAGCGACTCATACGTCACCTTCAAGAGGATACTCAAGGTTTTGCCCAAACACCTGATCCAGATAATCCTGAAGTATCAACGACGCAGCACGGGAATCAATCTCGCCGGATTTGCGATCCACTTTGCGTTTTTGGAACTTCAATTGCTGCTCGACCTGATGTGAGGTGAGTCGTTCATCAACCGTCGTGATCGGGAGTGAAAACCTGCTCTTTAGTTTGACGATGAATTCCTCGACTTCTTTCGCTTTAAAACCGGTGGATCCATTCATGTTGTAAGGCATCCCCACTACCAGATGAGACACTTTTCGCTGGTTGATCGTCTGTCCGATATGCGCAAAACGCGCTTCTTCAGTAGCCTCAACTGCAGCCTCAATCGGAATCGCTAGCCCCAGTGAATCACCAAAGCTCAGGCCAATCCGCTTCTCTCCGTAGTCGATTCCGAGATAGTTCACGACTCCGTCAAATTAAACGAGGCGCTTGAATTCTGGGTGATCACCGAGTTGTTTCACAACCCCCTTGATTTCCTGCGCTTTATCTTTGTGGCACACCAGAGTCGCATCCTCGGTATGAACAATAATCAGGTCATCCACTCCAATAACGGCCGTAAGATGACCGTCCTCAGAAAGCACTATATTCCTTGAAGCCTGTTCGAATACCACATCTCCCTTGGAGACATTACCCGTTTCATCTTTGGGATAATGACGCTCAATCGCCGGCCAAGCTCCCACATCATCCCAATCAAATGCCGACTCAACCATCGTCACATTCGAAGCTTTTTCCATGATCGCGAAATCCACTGAAATTTTCTCAAGCGTCGGATAAACAGACTCCATGAGTGATTCCACTGATTCTCCGCCTGATAATCCGTCGGAGATCTGCTCCAAGCCTGCGTAAAGAACCGGCGTATACCATTTCAGTGCCTGGTCGATGGCCGAAGCTTTCCAGATAAACATGCCCGCGTTCCAGAAATACTCACCCGACTCGAGATAACCTTGCGCAGTTTCCAGGTCCGGTTTTTCAACAAATCGCTGAACTGTGTAAACCGGAGTACCTTCAACGTCGCTACAGGTTTCTCCCACGTGGATGTAGCCGTAACCCGTGGCAGGCTCATTAGGCTTAATACCAATTGTCACGAGGGATCCCGTCGCTTCTGCAGCCGCAAAAGCCCGTTCCAATACCGCCCGGTAACCCTCGCCATCATGAATAACATGGTCCGCTGGCAGAATTGCATAGGTGGCATCCGGGTTTTTCGCTTTGACCAATACAGTGGCTAATCCCACGGCGGCTGCGGTATCTCTCCCCACTGGCTCACCAATCACTTGATCAGGAGCTAATTGAGGCAGATCTTCCAAGATGATAGCCCGTTGCTCTGTATTCGTAATAATCAAGAGGTTTTCAGCGGGTACTAACGCCGCCACGCGCTCCACAGTTTGAGCCAACATCGTCTTATCCCCGACTATCGGTTGGAGGTGTTTGGGTCTGGCTAAACGGCTTTTTGGCCAAAAACGCTCTCCGCGTCCACCGGCCATGATAATTATATAGCGACTATTCATAAAAGTTACGCGGGTATTGATGCTTTCAATATCTGCGGGAGCAAAGCCTTTTTGTCATATTTAGGAGTAATTCTTTACCGATTCCAGTTTGCTTCTCAATCAGTCCCCCTCATTTTCTCGGATATGTCTGAAACTCATTATCCTATTGAAGTCGACGTGATGACGGCTGCGAAAGAATTCAAAAACGGCGCAACCCTGCTGGACGTTCGCGAACCTATGGAACTGAGCATCTGTAAGATAGAAGGTTCGAAAGACATCCCGATGGGACAGATCCCAGCAAGATTAGGAGAGCTTCCCAAGGACCAATGTTTGCTAGTTCTCTGCCACCACGGGTCTCGCAGCGGGCAAGTTACTTCATTCCTCAGAAGCCACGGATTCCAGAATGCCGTCAACATTTCGGGGGGTATCGACGCATGGGCTCACACGCTGGAACCGTCCATGGCGAGGTATTAAATCTCATTACCAAAGTAATAAGGAACTAAAGAATGCTTTTCTTATCCATGGAAACTCTTGTAGTTTACTAAAAATCACAC
>CALGUT010000795.1 GCA_937920335.1 uncultured Opitutales bacterium | reverse complement strand
ATGAGTTCATTTACAAGCATGGCAGCCCTACAAATGGGTAATACACCCGTTGTTATACTCGTGCTCTACATGATCATGCTGTTGACCTTTGGTATCGTCGCCTACCTCAAAAGCAATAATTCTGAGGAGGACTACTACCTCGCTGGACGTGGACAGGGCGTTCTGGTGACAGCTCTCACCATCATGGCTACCTTCTTTTCAAGCGCCGCCATGCTGGGAATCCCAGGGCTTATATATAAGGACGGTATGCCTTTCCTATTTTTCGCGTTGAACCTCCCTCTAGCGGGAGCCGCCATTTACATATTGGGTTCGCGAATCTGGCGATTGGGACGCGCCCGTGGTTATGTAACCCCAGCCGACCTCATCACGGATTACTACGGAGGTTCTGCACTGCTTCGAACGCTCGTTGCACTCGTCGGATTCCTATACGTAATTCCCTACATCGTCATGCAAATCAAGGCGGGTGGATACCTGGCTCAGCGTATGTTTCCGGACACTGAAAACATATCTGCTTTTGGCATGGAGTTCGGGATTTTCGAAGCTGGGACGATTGCCTTATCCATTTTAACGATGATTTATGTCCTGATCGGAGGCATGCGCTCAGTAGCCTGGACAGATGTCGTTCAAGGGCTGCTACTCCTGACCGGCATGATGGTCGCAGGTTTGGCGACCGTGATTGCGATGGGCGGCCCAAACTCGTTTTTCCAACAGTTGTCACAGCTACCGGTAGAAGCCCAAGCACTCCCTGGAGCAACCGGCGGTTGGTCCCCTTGGAAACTCATGACTATTTGCATGTTCGCGTCCCTGTCTACAATGGTGCAGCCTGGACAATGGATGCGTTACTATGCCGCAAGGTCGACAAAGACCCTGAAACAAAGCGCTCTCATTTTTGCACTTTTTCTGCCGTTTTGCTTTCTCTTCGGAGTCATGCTGGTCGGGCTAGGTGCTCGAGTTATCTACCCGCCATCTGCTGAAAGTGGTACTCTCCTACCCCACCCGATGATCGGATCCAGTGCCGCTGAATTTGACCAGGTGGTGGTGGCCATGCTGCAGGAGCACATTCCGCTACTGCTCGGTCCCGGAATCGGCGTAGTAGTGGTTTCTCTGATACTGGTAGCCATCATGGCTGCCTCAATGAGCACCGCTGATAGCAATCTGCATGCTTTGAGCGCGGTTCTAACACGCGACGTATACGATAAATTTATTAGACCTAAAGCAGGCGATCGAGAAAAGACCTGGTTCGGCCGAGCGGTGATCGTGGTCGCTACGCTCCTATCCCTATGGCTGGTAAGTATCGGCGACAAGAACCCGGATTTTAAACCACTTGCATTGATCGCTCAGCTGATGTTCGTAGCGATGGCCTTCTCATGCCAACTCTTGCCCCTGGCCATCGATTGTCTCTTTATTCAACGAGGGAGCCAAAAGGGAGCTATATGGGGAATAATTAGTGGTATTCTGGTAGTCTTTCTTTTTACACCGTTCACAGGAGTTATTCTTGGCAATGGAATCGCTGATTCGCTGAGTGGACTCACCGGAACTTTAAGCCAACTTTTCGATATCGGCTTTATCGGCGTCTCCATAAATGCCATCGTTTTCGTTATCGTCAGCAGGTATACACAAAGTCCGTCCGAGGATCAGGTCCGAACATTCAGACGAGACCTAAGAACCGATCCTGGCCCTAAGAAAGTCTCCTAAAAACACATAAGCCACCGGATCTATTCTCTGGAACCCTATCTCATATGAAATATTTTAGACTGTTTCTTTTAACCAGCCTGATAACCACGTTGGTACATAGTCGTGAGTTTGCGCCCTTCGATAACGGCTTAAACGACTTTGAAAGCTATCAGGATAAAGTAGCTGCCCTCAAAGAACTCGGTTACAACGGCACAACCTGGAGGCCAGGGGATACGCAGGAATTTTTAATCGAATTGGACAAGGCAGACCTCCAGCTTTACGCCACCTACGTCGTACTGAGAGCCACACCGGACGGGTGCCCGATTCCTCAAGTCGTCATGGATGAGATCCGAGTTCTGAGAGGTCGCAACACAGTCATCTGGCTAACGATAGTCGGTGAGACCTCTGACAAAATCGCACTCGAAGCGATCCGGACGATCTCTACTTTGGCAAAAACTAATGACCTGCGGGTCGCGCTCTACCCGCATTATGGATTCAAGATCGATACGGTCGCCACAGCGCTGCAATTCACCAAACTCATCAATGAATCCCATGTCGGTGTCTCGTTTAACCTGTGTCATTTTCTCAAGCAGAATGATGAGGCGGACTTGGAGGCTACCCTGCAATCTGCTGCGGCGAACCTCTTTCTAGTGTCAGTAAACGGAGCAGATCGGGGTGACACTCAGTCCATGAACTGGGATCAACTCATACAACCGCTAGGTGAAGGAAGCTTCGACACCAGCCGCGCGCTCGATCTTCTCGATGAGATCAACTATAAAGGCCCGGTACTCCTGCAGTGCTATAACATAGATCAACCAGACAATGTTCACCTGCAAAGGTCTATGGCCGCTTGGAAACAGGTTAAGTAATTTCCGCTTCAGCCACGGTTGAAAGCAGCAGTAATTTTATTTCATTTAAAAATGAAAACTCAGTTACTCCGAGAAATCCGTACATAAAAAAGACCTGCCTCCTACCAAGAGACAGGTCCATAAGTTTGGTAGCAGACTTAAAGCGAACGCGATTAATCGTGTGGATGCAATTCCAAAATTTCGTCTACCATGTAAAAACCGGTTTTGTCCTTCACCTCCTCGCGAACGCGAGCGACATCGGAAGGATCAACCACCTTGGATAGACCTTTGGGATTGCCGAATTGAATCTTTACGTAGGTGATTACGGCGGCGATTTCTTCGTCTGTTAATATGCCTTCAAACCCAGTCATTGGAGGCACCCCATTCGTGGGATCATAGACTTTCCCATTCACCTCGATTGGGCCCCATAGTCCTTTAAGCACCATTTTTATTAAACGATCCTCACTGCCATTCAACCACTTGTTTACACTCAGTGGTGGATAGATATTTTCAATAGCCCCTTTGCCATTTGCTCCGTGACAAGTGATGCAGTGGGCATCGCGACTATACACCTCTTTACCGAGATTAAACACCTCAACGGCAGCAGCTGGCACGTTCGTCTGAGGAACATTCTGAGCCTTAACTTTCTTGTTCTTATCATAGAACTCAAGAGATCCGTCGAGGTAAGTGGCTAAAGTCGGATTAGACTTCACATCCAATTTCCCTAATAATGCCAAGGTTTCGATCTCATCACCCAAGGTCCACATGATTGATTCATAGGTGGGCCCCATCCACTTGGTGATCGGCTGTTTCAATCCTTCAGCTGCGATCATAGCTCCGATATCATTATCCATCCAAGAAGCAGCTACGACAGATTCCAAACGCACGCGTGGATGCTCGTCCAAAGCCGCCTTCATAAATAAATCTTGGTAACCCGAAATCTTAGGATACGCATAGCGAAGGACGCGAACCGCAGCCGAACGGAGTTCATAAGAGTCGCTGGCAAGACATTGCCCCAGTAGTTTTTCGTCGACCTGATTTTGCCCCCAAGTGACCCAGAGTGCTTCCAGCAAATGACGATCGTAATCCGGATCGTTCTTATCGAGTTTTGCGGCCCATTTCTTGATCGCCGGTAGCACGGTATTAGCATCGTGCCCGCGAATCTCACGACGAGTCCGGTAACGCGTACGATACTCATGCTCTTTCAGATTTTCAAACAGTTGTGTCAGTGGTGCACCGTCTATCTCAGCCGGCTCAAGTAGAGGCCGAGATGGGTAGGTTATACGGTAGACACGGCCGTGATCGTTGTCCCGATTGGGATCACGAGCAGAATGCTGCATATGGCCAATCAACGGATTGTGCCAATCAATGATGTAGAGTGATCCATCCGGCGCTGTTTCGATCTCACAGGGACGGAAGTTCGGGTCATCCGAATACACCAAGTCCTGACGAAGCTCACCGGTGTAACCCGCTCCATCTTCCCAGATCTTATGCTGTTTGACTCCAAGAAAACCGATTGAATTACAGATAAGGAAATCTCCCTGAACCTCTTCAGGAAAATGCCTGGAATAAAGAAACTCCGTACCCGATGTTGGACGCACACGGTGAGTCGTGAATTGCTCAAGTTTTTCAATTTCCATTCCGTAAGGAACTTTCGCTGACAGCGGCAGTGACCACCAGTTAGCGCCTGGAGAGGCGTCGGAAAGGAAATTCTGCCCCCATTCGTCAAATGCGATTCCCCAAGGATTCGAAACGTCTACCTGCATGAACCGCTCTAACTTCCAGCTCTTCGGATCGAAACGCCAGACTCCACCATCCGTGCAACGCTCTGGCCCATAAGGGGTTTCCACTTGGGAATGAAGAAACCGTCCTTCATTCATGTAAAAGGCACCTGATGCATCCGCGCTAAACGCAGATATCGCATGGTGAGTATCATGCGAATCGAACCCATGCAGCAACAACTCCTGGCGATCCGCCTGATCGTCTCCATCATAATCCACCAATAAGACCAAGTTAGGTTCTTGCGAAACATAAACACCTTCAGGAGCCAGCTCAAAACCGATTGGCAGATGTAGTCCATCTGCAAATACAGTCTGTTTATCCGCCCGTCCGTCTCCATCGGTGTCCTCAAAAATCAATATCTTATCATTCGGACGCTCATCACCCGGTTTGTAATGCGGGTAAGAAGGAAGCGTCGAAACCCACATTCTTCCTTTATTATCAAACGACATTTGTACCGGATTCCTCAGATCGGGAAACTCAGACTCCGACGCAAACAGATCGATCTTGTAGCCTTCAGGCATCGTAAAATGCTCAAGCGCTTTATCAACATCCAGAAACTCGATTGGAAAATCGAAATTGGTCTCAGTAGGTGCGAGCTCGCGCGTTTTAGAATCATCCACTGAGACGTCTTCGGTATTTCCTTGAACGACTTCATGAATCTTTGCATCTCGAAGGCTCGTCATTTCACGAATCTTCGCAATTTCTTCCGGGTAGTTCTTATCGCCATAGGGTTTGTAACGACGGCCATACACGTGAACGCCGTTCAACATACGGTAATCATTGAACCAAAACCAGTTCTTGTCGGCCACGACATCATACACCAAGTCTTCGGAAGCAAACGAACTGGCACTTGCTTGGCCGTATAATGCATCAGCCAGGATAACCGACAGATTGCGATAGCCTTCATCCGACATTGAGAATCCGTTAATTGTTTGAGGATTCACTTTCGCCTCATACAAAGCCTTGGTTGGTGTGAACAAATCAATAAATCCTACTCCATGATCTCGGGCGGCCCGTTTCATGGCAGCCGTGTAAGCCGCCAGGCGTTTATTTTCTTCTACGCCATTCGGGAGATCCATCGTGTCGGACAAATCCTCAAATGCGATCGGCGAAACCAGCACAAGACGGGGTGCAGATTTCCCGTTATACTTTTGTTCCAGTGTATGAGTGATAAACGCATCGAGTTCGTAGTAAAAACCATCCGCTTTTGCGATTCCGTCGAAGGACTCATTAAAACCAAAGAATCCCAATACCGTATCCGCCTCCAACATGGTGAGCCACTCATCGGGATACGGATAATGACCGATCCCGGTATGAATTTGATGCTGCGGATGGAATGCCTCAGCTCCCGGAAACGCCCACTGCGTCTCGCGGGACGGATGAGGGCGAAAGGCCGGGGTGTCACCCGGATGACAAATATTCCTTACAATCAGCTTCGAATCCGAATACCGACGCTGAAGCTCCGTTTCGAAATACGGAAAGTAGACCATTCGCTCTCCTAGGCCATTACCGATAAGAACGATATTCTCGTTCTTCTTTACTTTGAGTGGCAGAGGATTGGCGAATACACCATCCAAACACCCCGCGAATACAAATACCAACAAGAGTTTCTTGTACATAACTTATAACTATTAAAATGAGTCACTTAAAGACTTACTCGAAGTCCGTGACGTAGATGACATTCTCATCAAAGTAAGGGTCATTCAAAAACCCATACATCGTAGGCTCAAACTTACCTACGATATCAGCCGCCGCTCCCTCTTCAGGAACCGGAATATCGAGACTCCATAAAACACCGTTCACGATCATACGCCGAGTTCCCTCATGGAGGAGTTCCATCGAAGCACCCATAGTCGTGGTAAACGCTTTGCCATTCTTACCTCCGGGAATCTGATAAGATTTCACCCAGGTGACAGGCATCATCGGGTCATTCTTATGAAAACCTTCATGCTTTCCATAACTAGGAACTGTTTCGTAAGGCCCGGGACCGATGGCTGGGCTATCCGTTTCCATACCGGCAAGCACTTGCCCCATAACAATAGGTACGCAGTCATTGTCTACACGCCAGGTCACGCCATAGACATCGGATTCTCCAAAAATACTTCCCGGTTCAATTCCATTGAGAATCTCATGCTGACCGATCCCAATTCCACGAGTCGCTTCCTTCTTGTGCCAGCCATGGTGCGAGACCCAGGTAGTACCTAATACCAGTTCACCAAAGCCGTTTTTCCAATCGGCTTTGTCGCCCTTATAATTAAAGCTGTAGTGCTCATAAGTTGAACCTTCAGGCACGTTGAAAGCATGAGTCGCTGTCCGCATGCCAACGACGGGTTTACCCGCCTTCAAATAATCGTCGATGTGCTTCATCTGCTCATCCGTTGGGCTCCTGAAACGGGTGGCAATAATCATAAGATCCGCATCATCCAGCGCAGCCAGGTTAGGGATATTCGTCTGGTGATTGGGATCCACGATACCCGGTTTCTCCGGATCCTGAGAAAACAGAACGGTGCATTCGAATCCGTGGCGGGTAGATAAAATCTTGGCCAGCTGTGGCATGGCTTCCTCGGAGCGATATTCCTCGTCTCCAGCGATCAGAACGATGTGCTTACCACTTCCGACTCCATTTGAGCCCTCAAACTCAAGCCACTGCTTGACTTGGTGGTGCTTGGTACACGCGGTTAACATAGAAATAAGCAACAAAACTGGAACTAATAGTAACTTCATAATGATTAGGGTAGTTTTCAGGGAGGACACGGATACCGAACCTTACAAAAAATCGTCGATATTTCTTTGGCAGGGTCAATCAAAGGTTCATCCTTATTTTATCGGACTCCCGAAAGACCAAACCATAGAGGAAGCCTCAGAGCTCCATGGAAAAATGAGTAGTCGACTACCCATTAGAACCAACGAGCCCTATATATGCGGAATATCGACCTTTAATCCCGCCACCGACGTATTATCGAGAACCATTTCGGGAGTTACCATGTCCGATATACAGCAGGAGATATTGGGATTTTGAAGCGCCCACAAATAGGCCTTCGCATGTATCGACATATCTTTTTGGATAGCCGTATTTAATTTATCTATACGCCACTGAGGCGTATCTTCCATGCTAATAATACGGGCAACTTTCATGGCAACGATGCCCATCCCTTTTTTGTTCGCTTGATAGATCAGGCGATCCAAGGCGGCGTGGTTACCGATATTGTAAGCGAACATCGCTCCGTCATAGAAACCAAGATCGATCGCCTTCGCCAGAATACCGTCCACATCATTGTGCATGGATAGAGCTGCAAACCGAATCAGTCCTTTTTCCTTCAATTCTTCGAGCACCTCCCTGATGTTTTCATCTTCCAACATCTCGGGCATGGCCTCTCCGTGAGGACAATAAAGTAAGTCGAAATGATCTGTCTCCGTGGCTTTCAATGAATTATCCACCAGTTCGCGCATGCGTTTCTTGATATCCGATTTCCACTTTTTCAGCCCTCCATATTCTTGTGTCACCAGATACCGAATATAAGTCGCCTCAATTTTCTCCTCTTGCTTGTCCCAATACCTGAAATGATGACCGGGTTTAAGAATGCCGCGCTCAGCGATCAGATCCCTGGCTCGCTTCCTCAAAGACTCCTGTTTTTCACTCGGAAGCCCTTTGAGGATGTCGTTTGAGAGCCGTTGAAGATATTCATCATAGAAACTGATTTTATTGGAAACGAACAGTTTGTCCCTATTTCCTGAATGTTTCAGATAAGCGCCGACCAACTTTTCTGCCTCGCCCTGCTCATAGGCAGGAGAGGTATCGATAAAATTTACTCCCCTCTCGTAACCCACTTCAAAGGCCTTTACGTAGCTTTCATCTTTCCACAGCGCGGTTCCCTGGACAATTTCCGAAAGCATCATACCGCTATTCCCATACATGCGGTAGGCCATATCGGGTTGCTTGTTGCGCCATTCCTGCGAAGCGGCCTCAGTCGAGCTGTGAGGATTGGGAGCTTTCGTTTCTCCTTCCAATAGTGCGGGGGTCATGGCCAGACCGATGGATGTGGCAACCGTTTCTTTGAGAAAGGTTCTTCTGCTATGTTCTGGTTTGTTCATTGAATATTAGAAAAGTAGATGGCTAAAAGGACCGCCATGGTCGCCCTTACTTAAAGACGAT
>CALGUT010000794.1 GCA_937920335.1 uncultured Opitutales bacterium | reverse complement strand
TGGACCTCGTTTCTGAGAATCCGGATGTGTGGACAGAAGATTTCCGTCAAGAGTGTGTTGAACTCATGAAGGAAGCAGTAGAGCTCGAGAAAGAATTTATTCGCGATTGTTTGCCTGTAAACGCTTTGGGACTGAGCTCTGAGGATTTCACCCAATACATCGATTACATAGCAGAACGTCGGCTGGAAGGAGTAGGCTTACCTCTCGTCAACCCTGGTGTTACCAACCCATTTCCTTGGCTTGCTGAGATGATGGACATCCAGAAGGAGCAAAACTTCTTTGAAGGTCGAGTGACCGAATACCAAAAAGCATCTGCCCTTGAACAGGTCGATGACGACGAACTCTAGACAACTATATCCTCCAAACTCTCCTATTTTAATGCGCAACCGTACATCAGCTCTCAAGCAAGACCTGGCTCTGAAAAAGATCGTTCAGGACAACTACCAGTTAAAATCAAAGTTCAATTGGCGTGAAGTCCTGACCGACGATCGCCTTGTCCAACCGGACCTCAAGCTGGAATCTCAAGAAGGCACTGTAGATATCGATCTCGCGGACATCGCCGATATGGTAGGCGATGCCCTTACTAATTTGCTGGCCTCTCGGGAGGACCAGGATGTCTTTACCGAGAAAAACCAACAGTTTGTGGCCAACATCACTCGTGAAGTTGGCAAACACCTCTTGGACATTCCACAAGTGCCAGGCTCAGTTCACAGCATATCACAGCGCGCACTGAATCTCGAAATTGAGAAAACATTGGTCGATCACAACGCACACGATGTTGCTAAGAGTTTAGTCATCAATCGCTCTCATCTCATCCCGATTCAGCAGCCGGCTTCTACCTGTAAGGTGATCCGCCGGAACAATCAGGTAGTTCCATGGAACGAAAACAAGGTCGAAATCGCGATTCGTAAAGCTTTCCTTTCACTGGAAAAAGACTCCTCACCGGCTATTGATATAGCCCAAGCGGTATCACTTCGCGTTCGTGACTCCCGTCGTACATTTATCCATATCGAAGATGTTCAGGATATCGCTCAAGAAGAGTTGATGAAGGCCGGGCACTTCAAAGTTGCCGAGACTTACATCCTCTACCGTTCGCAACGGTCCATGCTCCGTGAACTGGAAGGAGAGCCTGCTATTGAGGCCATCGATACTCAGCAGAACTCCATGGTCGTTGTAAAATACCCTGATGGAAATACTTTCTTCTGGGACGGTGCCGACCTCAAAGAACGTATTCGCTATGCGATGATCGGCCTCGAGATCGATATGGTCGAGGAGGAAATTGAAGCTGAGCTCCGTCGTTCGTTATTCGACGAAATCACGGTAGCAGACCTGCAGAAGACGATCATTCTCAACGCAAAATCACTCATTGAGAAAGACGCCGATTTCGCAAAGTTCGCTGGCCGGATCTTGAGCACTTATATTTATGAAGAGGTCATCGATTGGGACATCACCAAGGATGGCATCGGAGCTTTGAAACGCTTTCATGCGGATTACTTCAAACGATACCTGCAACATGGAATCGAAATCAAAAGACTTTCTCCGCGCCTCAAAGAATTCGATATCGATAAGCTCGCAGAATCATTAGATCCCGCCGCTGATCTTGATTTCGACTACCTGGGCATTCAAACACTTTACGATCGTTACCTAATTGTTGATAAGACCGATAGCAAACACCGCCGAATGGAGACCCCTCAGATCTTCTGGATGCGTGTCGCTATGGGACTTTTTGTCGATGAGAAGGTAGAGAAAGAAGAAAAAGCGATCTCCCTTTATACCTTGTATAAAAGCCGCCGGTTCTGCTCATCCACTCCTACCTTGTTCAACTCTGGTACTCTACACTCCCAACTGTCATCCTGCTACCTGTACTGGGTTGACGATTCCATTGAAGGAATCATGCAACGTGGTATCGCTGAGAACGCCTACCTGTCCAAATGGGCAGGCGGTCTCGGCGGGAGCTGGACAGCGGTTCGGGGCACTGGTGGGTATATCAACGGCACCAATGGCGAGAGCCAAGGTATTATACCGTTCTTGAAACTCCACAACGACCAGCTCGTTGCGGTGAATCAAGGTGGCAAGCGCCGCGGTTCCGGTTGTGCATACCTGGAGACTTGGCATAACGACATGGTCGAGTTCCTCGAGCTTCGTCGTAATACGGGAGATGAGCGTCGTCGTACTCATGATATGAATACGGCTAACTGGATCCCTGACCTTTTCATGAAGCGCATGGAGGCGCGGGAAGACTGGACTTTCTTCCGTTCGAATGAAGTTCCTGATCTGCATAACCTGTATGGCAAAGCCTTCGAAAAGAAATACGCTGAGTATGAAGCCCAGGTCGAAGCCGGAAAAATCTGGGGTGAGAAAACTCCAGCGATCGAGCTTTGGAAACGAATGCTCAAGATGATCTTCGAAACCGGGCATCCATGGATAACATTTAAGGACCCTTGTAACATCCGTAGCCCACAAGATCATGCAGGTGTAATTCACAGCTCCAATCTTTGCACTGAGATTACACTGAATACAGGTGCAGACGAAACCGCGGTCTGTAATCTAGGATCAATTATCCTGGACAACCACTTGGACGAAGAGGGTAACATTGATCACCGCAAGCTTCGCAATACGATCCGCACGGCGGTCAGAGCGTTGGATAACGTAATCGATATAAACTTTTACCCGACGGAAGCCGCACGTAACTCCAACCAGCGTCACCGTCCAATTGGTCTCGGAATTATGGGGCTCCAGAATGCGCTCTATAAAAAAGACATCGCATTTGCTTCTGAGGAAGCGGTTGAGTTCAACGACGAGTTCATGGAGGCGATCGCCTACTACGCCTACGAAATGTCGAGCGACTTGGCGAAGGAGAGCGGCTCTTACAGTAGCTTCAAAGGATCTAAGTGGGACCGTGGACTGCTTCCGCAAGATACACTGGACATGCTTGAGGAAGAGCGTGGTCAGACCGTGGATGTGCCTCGGACGAGCCGGATGGATTGGGATTCCCTTCGGGAAAAAATTCAAACACAAGGCATGCGGAACTCCAATGTTCTTGCGATTGCGCCAACAGCTACGATCTCCAACATCACTGGCACGTCACCTTGTATCGAGCCGGCCTATAAAAATCTCTTTGTTAAGAGCAATCTCTCAGGCGATTTCATCGTGTTGAACTCCTATTTGGTTCGCGACCTGAAAAAAGAAGGACTTTGGGATCAAGAGATGCTCGACAATCTGAAGTATTTCGATGGCGAGATAAATGATATCGAAGCGATTCCCGATCATTTGAAGGAAAAGTATAAGACCGCATTCGGTATTGATTTCAAGTGGTTCATTGATGCCGCTTCCCGCCGTCAAAAGTGGATTGATCAATCCCAATCGGTGAACCTGTTCCTTCCTAAGCCAGATCTGAAATCCCTGTCTCACATGTATCGTGCGGCTTGGAAGCAAGGACTTAAGACGACCTACTACCTCCGCACTCTGGGAGCCTCCAATATTGAGAAAGCAACGATCAAATCGAAGAAAGAAGTTCGCGGTCTTGCTGGAGAGGAAATCAAAAAGGAATTCACCGAAGAGGAGAAAAAGGCCTGTAGCATCGAAGCCATGATGAATGGTGAAGAGTGTGAGGCCTGCCAATAATTTTGCTGTAAAAGCTGATTCTGATAGACTGATTAATTACTCAGAGGCGATGGCGGACATCGCCTCTGTTTTTTGTACTTAAATGATCGATGGAATCTCAGTTTTCCGATTTAACCATCAAATCCGTATTGCTTGAGCATCGCAGTCACTGTGCTGTTTAAGCCCACTTCTGTCGGAGAATTGGGGGTAGATTCCGTGCAACAGGAAATGTAACCCAATAGCATTTCTAATTCCGTGGTTTGGCCGGAACTGGCAATCCAGTCGTGAAATGTTTCAATCGCTTCCAACCAATCGGTTAACGAATAGGGAGATTCGTCGACTCGCTCGAACAGCAGTTTTAGCTCGTTATCGGCTGTAGGGGATCGTGCTATATAATCCGAGATCACGTTGAGCTGGCGGGGAGATTTAGCGGCCAGTGTCAGTTTTTCGAGGATGGGAGCCATGATTACTCGTTTGTCTGCCAGACCCATTATCTTTGAGATAGGTACGCTCCACAGCGCTTCTGGCTGGTTGAGTTCCATCGATTTTTTCTTCGCGAGACTGGAAATAGGATCCATTAGCTGGGTTAAATAGGGCGCGGTTGTTAAACTTTCGTCGCCCCACTATCCAAATGGAAAACCACCGCTTGTGAAAGCCCGATTACGTGTTTTTGAAGCAGTATTTTGATGTCGCACCGTTTCCTTTTCTTTCCATACTGCCTCCTACCTTTCGTACTCCTGTCCACGAATCTTAATGAAAATTGGACATCTAATATTTCCAATACTCTTCTTCCTGGTCCTCATAACGGGCGCCTACTTTATTATGCGTACGGTCGATGATATAAGTTATGCGGGCCCTAATCAGCCGGTATACCTTGAATCTTCGGAACGAAAAATCGAGATCAGGCCAGAAGATGTGAGTGCGACTCGAGAGAAGGCGCACCAGGCATTTATTCGGTTTGCGGAGGTTTTAGTGGAAAATCAGGCCCTCTCAAGTGAGGAAAGGGAGAACCTGAGTCAGATTCTGCAATTGGGTGAAGCCCATTGGGAGCATGAAAATTGGGCGCCCTCTTTTTATGCATTTGAAAGGGTGACCAATGACATTATACCTTTAATCGAAGATGGGTTAGGGCGGGAGAAAGCCAAGGAATTGGAAAGACAATACACCGAAATGTCTGAATCGATTACGACCGAGATTGTGCTCGTGGAAAGTTTGTATCTCGACGCCTTTGGAACTGCGAACCTTGGTTACAATGCCATGGAAGAAAAAGACTGGATTGGAGCTATCCAGTCATTTGCAAAAGCTTTGGATACCCTCAATCTTGTAAAGGCACAAGCGGCCGAAATCGTCGATAAGATGCTCCAGGAGGGTTATCGCTCTTTTGATGAGGGGGATTTATCCACGGCGACGGACCTTTTCAATGTCGTTCTTGCGGCCTATCCGAAATCAGAGGAAGCGCTGCGAGGGATGGAGCTTATTCAAAGCGAGCTTTCCAAGACCGAGCTCGCAGAGCCGTTGGAGGATGAAATAGTGATCGTTACGTCCGAAGAGTTTGTTCAATCAGAAGCGAAACTTCCGCTACCAGAGGACACTGACAGTGAGTTTGGTGAAAGCCCTGATCCTCTCGTTGCGAAAGGAGACTGGCATTACGCGAAACGAGAACTAAAGGATAGTTTGTCACTCTATATAGAAGCGTATTCGAAGGATCCGGAGGTCGAGGGGCTCAGTGAAAGAATTAGTCGGACCCGCAAAGAGTTGCGTCGCGAGGAGACCATTCGGCTTATGGATAAGGCCAAGATTCTCGCCGAGTTGGATCAATGGGTAGGCGTGATTAAAGCATACCGGCAAATTTTGAATGTTGACCCAGTTCATAAGGAAGCGCGGCGTGGTTGGGAAGATGCTCTTGTCAGCTTTGTTGATCACCGGGAGCTTACTCAATACAAAGAACTCTTAAGACATCACTTGAATGCTCGACAATATTCGCATGCAAAGGATGTTCTTCTTGAGGCGAGAAATGTGTTAGAAGATCGGGCGGATTTTGATGAGGCCTTTTTTATCCTTCAAAGGAATTTGGAGTTTCAGCAAGTTCCTGTGAAGATCGTTTTGGAGTCTGATGGAGAGACTTGGATAAGCGTCCCTGGCAAACTTCAGCCTGAGCAATTCACGCAGAAAGAGATTAATATGTTTCCTGGAGAGCTGAGTATTTGCGGCTGGAGGAAAGGATTCAAACACTCGCGTTATACAACTAGTTTTGATGTCTCGACCGCTCCTGATTCGATTCGGGTCGTTTGTGACAAGGTGAATGATACGCGTGACAATTATTTGAGCCTAAAAGGCGGAGAACGAATCGCTGCGGCGTTAAAGTCTTATGACTTGGATGAGGCCTTAAGTGATGTAGAAGCATTTATATCATTAGTTGATCAGAGTGGAAAATTGGACGGATCTATCGGAGGGATTGCCCAAGCGAATACATGGGAGCAAGACCTGTTCATGTCTGTTTATTCAGAGCTCAGCATACAGGCGGTTAAGGAGCATGAGAGTATTCGCTTTGACGCCCGTGCGCATTATGTAGAGGTTCCGCGAAACCTTAGTCGCAAAGAGGCGATTGAATTGGGCCAGTATCTGATGCTTGAGTCTGAGTGAAAATGGTATTGAAATTTTAGTATCCAAGATTCGGTGACAACCACTTCTCGGTCACCTCGATAGGCTGTTCTTTACGTTCACTGTAGTCGATTACCTGATCTTTGGTTATCTGACCAACATTGAAGTATTTGGCTTCTGGGTGCGCGAAATAGAGACCGGAGACAGAAGAAGGCGGATTCATCGCAAAATTTTCTGTGAGTTGTATACCTGTATGCTTTTCGGCGTCCAATAGACTCCAAAGGGTGGCTTTCTCTGTATGATCTGGTGAAGTGGGATAACCTGCAGCGGGCCTTATTCCACGGTATTTTTCTTTTATGAGATCATCGCTGGTTAATGCTTCCCCTGCACCGTAGCCCCAGAGCTCCCGTACTTCTTTATGAAGCTTTTCGGTGAGT
>CALGUT010000793.1 GCA_937920335.1 uncultured Opitutales bacterium | reverse complement strand
ATCATACCCACCATGGAGCATACCACATAATTCATCTGAGCCATGACAGCATCTTCACTCAGGTGAGGTAACGCTTTTCCAAAAGCGCGACAGAACGTTGAAAACACCTCACTGAAAACTTCTCGATCTATGTCTTCCATTCCCGCAAACGGTTCAGACATACAACGCGCCATTGCACGGACGAATAATCCGCCGTCTGGAGACAAAATCTTCTCAAGAGCTGGCCTGACCATAACATCCACGAGAACCGGAATCGGTACCGCACCATTTGGGTAATTTAACTGCTCAGACGCTAACCGGCTTAATCGCAGCTCATTCACCGGTGCGATCCGGTACAACAACAGCTGCTTTATCAACTCTTCCTTGGACCCAAAGTGATAGTGAATGGAAGCCACATTTACCCCGGCTCGCTGGGTAATATTTCGTATCGATGCCCCTGCGAATCCAAACTCGGCAAACTCCGCTTCAGCGGCCTCTAGCACTTTTCTCTGCGTTCCAGTCATTCAAACGTTTGATTTAAACGATCGTTTCAAACAATCGTTTGATCTTTTGAGTGCAACCAAAAAAATGGAAAATCGGCTTACCGAGGAATCGCAATCGTAAGAGAACCCTGATTCAACCTATCTACATGGAGAACGACCCATTTATGGACGCGGCGATTGCCGAAGCACAACTGGGACTCAATGAAGGAGGAATTCCTATTGGTTCAGTCCTGGTTTACCGCGGGGAAATTATTGGTAGAGGCCATAACCGAAGAGTGCAGCAAGGCAGTTCGGTATTACACGGTGAAATGGACGCCCTGGAGAACGCTGGACGCCAGCCGGCTACAGTTTACCGGGAATGCACGATTTACACCACCCTATCCCCTTGCTCAATGTGCAGCGGAGCGATCCTACTCTACAGAATCCCTAAAGTTGTGATCGGAGAAAATGAAACTTTTATGGGCGACGAAGAACTTCTCCGCTCACGGGGAGTCGAAACTACTGTATTGAAAGAACCCCGCTGCATTGAACTCATGCGGAATTTTATTCAAAAACATCCGAATCTGTGGTTTGAAGATATCGGAACTACGACCTAATCAGACATTTATATGAAACACGCCACCCGCCTCCTTCTCCTTTTCCCACTTTTTATGGTTGGAGCGCTCGAAGCTACCTATTTTACCAACGGCCTCAAAATTGGTGAAGTCGATCAGGACTCAGCCATCATCTGGACACGCTTATCCCAAAACCCTGAATTCAATATGCAGGGGCACATGTTCATTGAGTTCGAAATTCCAGCGGAACGTAAGAACGGGAAACCACAATACGGCAGCCGCTACCCCGATGGAGCGCAACTGGAAGATATGGCGTTCAGTTTACCGGGAGCTGAAGGCGAAGTCAGACTCACCTACTGGCCCAAAGGCAACATGAACGCCGTCAAAGAAAAAGACTGGATAGCCGTGAATGCTGATGAAGACTTCACTACCCAAATCCAACTAACTGACCTCCAGCCCAATACAGAATATTCACTTGCGATGACCGCCCGCAAACCCGGTGGTGAGGCCGCCTCGATCGTGACTGGTGAATTTAAGACTGCGCCAGCTCCCGATACCGTAGCGGAGATCGACTTCACGGTAGTCACCTGCCACGACTTCATCCGTCGCGACGACCTTGAGAACGGCCATCGTATTTACCCGTCCATGGCTCGTTTTGTAAAACCCGATTTCATGGTTCATGCGGGTGATATAGAGTATTACGACAAACCCAACCCTTGGGCCCGCAACCAGGAACTGGCTCGCTATAAATGGAATCGTATTTTCGCGCTTCCTTTCCAACTCGATTTTTACCGGCAGTTCGCCACCTACTTTATCAAGGATGACCATGAAACCCTCAAGAACGATGCATGGCCCGGACAAACGTACGGCGATCTTACCTGGGAACAAGGACTCGCCATCTATCGCGAACAGGTGCCCATGGGCGAAAAGACCTACCGCACCGTCCGTTGGGGAAAAGACCTGCAGATCTGGATGGTTGAGGGACGGGACTTCCGCAGCCCCAATGACATGCCGGACGGGCCTGATAAAACGATTTGGGGAGAAGAACAAAAAGCATGGCTGTTTAAAACGATGGAAGCATCGGATGCTTCATTCAAGGTCCTCATCAGTCCGACTCCCATTGTGGGTCCTGACCGGGGAAGCAAGAACGACAATCATGCCAATGAGGGATTTGCCTGGGAAGGTAATCAGGTCCGTGAATTTTTAGGTAAGCAGAAAAACACTTTCGTCCTTTGTGGGGATCGGCATTGGCAATATGCATCCGTCGATGACGAGACTGGCGTGCGCGAATATTCAGCTGGTGCCGGATCCGATATGCATGCTGGCGGCTTCAAAATGGAGCTTCGTACCGATGAACACAAATACCTGCAAATCAAAGGTGGCTTCCTCGGTGTAAACGTGAAACGCAGCAAGGGTGTACCCCTCATTTCGCTCACCCACTACGACGTAGACGGAAAGATGCAGCACCGGGAGACCTTCGCGTCGGAGTAATACGAAAAGATGTTTTCGCCTCAGGAATGGGATAAAATTTTCTGGCCTGAATTCATTCCGGAGTTTGACGGAATGCCCGAATCAATGTCTTTTGTAGGAAATCAATTTCCCTGAATCCAAAACCGATCATGGCGACTCCAGACTTCCATTACCAAAACCCGTTTCCTCTAGGGGAGGACAAAACTGAATACGCGCTCTTGAGCTCCGAGTATGTCGAGTTGAGCGAATTCGACGGCAAGCCGATTTTAAAGATTAACCCGGAAGCACTCACACTGATTGCTCAGGCCGGCATGCGGGACATCGCCTTCTTCCTTCGAGCTGAGCACCTGCAAATGGTTTCGGCGATTCTGGATGATCCCGAAGCCTCCGACAACGATCGCAACGTGGCGATGACCTTACTAAAAAACGCGGAGGTGTCATCGCACGGAATCCTACCATTTTGCCAGGACACAGGTACCGCGATCATCATGGGCAAGAAAGGCCAGCAAGTCTGGACCGGCGCCAATGACGAAGCCTATCTCTCGAAGGGCGTTTACAATACCTACACCAAGGAAAATTTGCGCTACTCCCAGAACGTGCCCCTCAGCATGTATGAGGAAAAGAACACCGGCACCAACCTTCCGGCACAGATCGATCTCTACGCCACCGAAGGCATGGAATACAAATTACTGTTCGTAGCAAAGGGTGGCGGCTCAGCGAATAAAACCTATTTTTTCCAAAAAACCCGCGCGGTACTCAAACCGGTCGCACTCGAGAAATTCTTGCTTGAACAAATGGGTACCCTGGGAACGGCCGCATGCCCTCCTTATCACGTAGCCTTCGTCGTGGGCGGAACCAGCGCCGAAGCCAATCTCAAGCACGTAAAACTTGCCTCCACCAAATACTACGATGCCCTACCCACCGAAGGGAACGAACATGGTCAGGCATTCCGGGATATTGAGATGGAGAAAGCCCTCCTCGAAGGGTCTCATAAACTCGGGTATGGAGCTCAGTTTGGCGGTAAATACTTCGCCCTCGATGTTCGCGTTATACGCCTGCCCCGCCACGGAGCCTCCTGCCCCATCGGCATGGGCGTTTCCTGTTCGGCTGACCGGAACATGAAGGCCAAGATCAACAAGGACGGCATCTGGTTGGAAAAACTGGAAACCAATCCCGGACGTTTTATCCCCGATCATTTGAGAGAGGCCGACTACCAAGGAGTCGTCCAGGTAGACCTGAATCGACCGATGCCAGAAATCCTGGCGCAGTTAAGCTCACTCAAAGTTGAGACACAGCTCAGCTTGACCGGGACCATTATCGTTGCCCGGGATATCGCTCACGCAAAACTCCTCGAGCGATTGGAAACCGAAGGTGACTTGCCCGACTATTTTAAAAATCACCCGGTTTATTATGCCGGCCCCGCCAAGACTCCGGAAGGCATGCCATCGGGATCATTTGGCCCGACTACGGCTGGCCGCATGGATAGCTACGTTGAGCCATTTCAAGCCGTTGGTGGCTCTATGATCATGCTTGCAAAGGGAAACCGAAGCCAAGAGGTAACGGATGCCTGCCAAAAGCACGGTGGATTTTACCTAGGTTCCATCGGCGGTCCCGCAGCAATCCTGGCTCAGGACAACATCAAGAAAGTGGAGCTCTTGGAATACCCCGAGCTCGGTATGGAGGCTATCTACAAAATTGACGTGGTTAATTTTCCCGCCTTCATCCTCGTCGACGACAAGGGGAACGACTTTTTTCAAGGCATCCGAAAGACCTGCGAAAGCTGCGTAGCGGCGATCGGCGTTTAGACCGTTCCGCACACTTTTCCTCGACCCGGTTTCGGTTGTTTATCACCTTCAGGGTGAACACCAATCCTCAGACCTAGTTATGGAATATCGAAACCTGGGCCGAACCGGCCTCAAAGTATCCGAAATCTGCCTCGGCACGATGACATTCGGACTCTACACCGACGAAGCAGAAGCCGATCGCATGCTTGGCCTCACAATCGACGCAGGCGTAAATTTTATCGATACCGCCGACGCCTATATTGGTGGAAAGTCCGAAACTATATTGGGGAATACCTTGGGTAAACGACGCGATGATCTGATCCTTGCCACCAAGTTTTTCAATCCCATGGGACCAGGGCCCAATGACTCCGGTTGGTCACGGTCACACCTTTTGAAATCCGTGGAAGCGAGTCTCAAGCGACTCAAGACCGACTACATCGATATCTTATACATTCACCACGTCGATGTTCAGACTCCCATCGAAGAAACGCTCCGCGCGCTGAACGATCTCGTTAGCCAGGGTAAGATCCGCTACCTCGCCTGCAGCAACTTCGAAGCCTGGCGTCTTATGGATGCACTATGGATCAGCGATCATCACGACTGGTCACGTATCGAGTGTTACCAACCCCAATACAGCCTACTCGTAAGAGATATCGAGGATGAGCTCATTCCCCTCTGCCAATACAAAGGCGTCGGAGCCGTCGTTTGGGCTCCGTTGGCCGGCGGTTACCTGACTGGTAAGTACCGACCCGGTTCAAGCAAGAGCCTGGAGGGCACTCGCTCAGCCGACGGGTGGTGTTTTCCCGATCCTTTTTACGCCAAGAACTCAGAAGACATTTTAACCACCCTGCTGGAGGTCTCAGATCAGATCGGTAAGAGCCCAGCACAGGTGGCTCTACGCTGGGTCGTCCAACAACCGGGAATCACCTCGGCCATCGTCGGAGCACGGAATTGCGAACAACTTAAAGACAATCTCCTGGCCGGATCCTGGAAACTCGAAGACGATTATCATCAGGAACTCACACAAGTATCAGAACCTGGGGTACGCTATCCCAAGTCTATGGAAAGCGCCATGGTCGCCCGCCGAAACGACGCAATGGATATGCCCCGGTTGTCTTCCTAAAAAGAAGGTTTTGCAGCATTTTCGTACTGTTGATTACCAGGTGCTCAAAATGGGCCTCAGATCATGGCGCGTCGTAGCCAATAACAACGATCCATTCATAATACATAAATACAGGATCTGAAAAACGCCCCTTCCCTAAAACACTCATCAAATTCCTATAACCTTTATTATGTATAGTTTAAGCAACTTAATTGAATATTCAACTGCCTCAAATAGTCTGCCAAAATCCCTATGTAAAGTCCCTCAAACCCCTCAAAACGAAAATCTGTTGAGCACACTTTTTTCGAGTACCATTAATACTGTTCGGCAAAGTAGAGTGATGAAAGGAAAGATAAAACCTCCTGTCATATAC
>CALGUT010000792.1 GCA_937920335.1 uncultured Opitutales bacterium | reverse complement strand
CGCTATCCGATAGTAGCAACGTTTTCACATCCGCTCCCTGTTCTTTGGCGAAATAAGGTTGGCTGGTGATAAAACACTGTTGGATAAACTGCTCGTCGCTCAAAAAACGCTGAATCCCATAATCCACTGGAATAATATCAAATTCGATACCGTGAAATTTCTTCAACCAGGCCACAAACACGCTACCCGGTTCTACCATGATAGACTTGCCGTTTAGATCCTCCCAGGAGTTTATTGGATTACTGGCGTGATACATGATCGCCTGAGGATCCTTCTGCATATACGCCACGACGACCTGTAGAGGAAGACCTCGAGCAATTCCAAGAATGGCATCATCAATGCGACGCAGCGTGAAGTCAGCTTGCCCTGCTGTTATCGATTGCAGTGGAAACGCACCGGGGCCGCCTTGCACGATCTCCAGCTCTATACCCTCTTCCGCATAGTAGCCTTTTAGCGATGCCTGATAAAACCCACCATGTGCCGGTTCCGCATACCAGTCCAACTGCAAGGTGACTGTTTGAAGTTCATCGAGACCGGTCGATTCCTTCTTCCCGCAACCGAAGACCATAAATATAGAGCTCAGAACAAAGAGCGTCACAAATAGTACTGAATTAGCTTTCATGACTCTGCTAGGAGAGGGTTCAGAATCTGGGTTCATGCGACGCCGTAAGTCAGACCTAGCTCCTTCAACCAACGACGGTAGGCAATCGCCAATCGATCACAGGCGAGGTGCAATTCTTCTTGAAGGTCCAAAGGCAATAACTCAGGGCGCTGAGACTCCACGATCGCGGCATCCTGACCAATGATCAATGCCGACCACCGTTCTGCTTCTTCCTCATCCATTTCATCTCGAAACTCCGACATGCCCAAGAGATAACCCACCGTATTCTCCTCATCCACCGGAGTAGCCGCCAGAACTGATTTCACTTTCTGTTTCGTGAACGCAGCCTGCAACGGACGAAAGCAATAATAATCATAAGTGCTGTAGTTAGGAATACCCGATCCGTCTGGATTCGGTTGCCAGATTCTTAACCCCAACGCCGTTAAACCGCCCTCCGATTTTTCCACGGTATAATCGTCGACCTCCGGCTTTTCCGGATCTCCCAAATAACCCTCATGGATGTATGGCTGGTGTGCAAAATCCAGATAGTTTTCGATCACCCGTGTCGCCTTCGCCACCAATGGATGACCTGATACGAAAATACTTTTATCCGAGCCATCAAAAATCGGTAGCACCGGCTCCTCGGTCGCGGGTTCTCCAACGCAGACCCAGATCGCACTGTATTTTTCAATGGCATGCACAGGAAATGTTTTGGCTTTTCCGGGAATCGCACGCTCCGGTGGTTGCGCCGGTATCCTGACACAGGCTCCGCCCTTATCATACTCCCAACCATGGTACGGACACTGCAGGCATCCATTAATAACCTTGCCCAATGACAGTTTTGCGCCGCGGTGAATGCACAGATCCTTCCACGCAATCACCGTGCCTTCAGACCGCCAAAGCACCAGATCCTCTCCCATCACCTTGGAAGCGAGTATACCGTCCTCCTCTAAATCTTTCGAACGTGCAGCAATGTGCCATTCGTTTTTCAATACGGGGTCATCAATCATAATTCAAATTTCAAAAAAGGTATTAATCACAAGAGTCACAACATCCGCAAAGGAGAAAAGTCATCGAATATGTGAATAAGCCTTCGAAAGCACTTACAGGAAATTGTGTGCCATTTGCGGATTCAACTCAGCAGCTCATAAGGTCAGCCTAAAACATGCCAAGTCGAAGCGCATCTCCTGCCTCTAACTGGAACTTTAAATAGCCGTTGTAACGAGGGCGCGTTCGCGCGCTTTCCATAGACTTTCGTACTGATGAAAAGTACCCATTAAACCGCTGATCCACCCGAGGGTCCTCCCACGCCTCAATGCGCGCCGGTTGCCCATGGTATTGTGTAAAAATATCCCGTTGAGTTTCTACCCGATTCAAGAACCGCAAAAAGTGATACGCTTCATCGGGATGTTTACAGCTTCCCGACAAACCAATCCCCGCGCCGCCTAAGATCGAACCGGAACAATTGATCGTCTTCAGTCCCGGCATATCTGCAAACGACAAACGCCGCCGCTGATCCGCTTCCCCGTAGGTTCCATAGCCATACACGATCGGGCAATAGAGGATGTCGTCCCGCGCAACCATCTGCTCATGCAG
>CALGUT010000791.1 GCA_937920335.1 uncultured Opitutales bacterium | reverse complement strand
GTGCAGCGTGTGAAGATACTCCACCACGAGCAGTCAGAATTCCGTCAGCAGCGATCATTCCGCGAAGATCTTCCGGAGAAGTTTCTACGCGAACCAGAAGGACGCGGTGTCCCTTAGCAGCGGCTTCAACCGCACGTTCGGCGTTGAAGTAAATCCGTCCGGTTGCGGCACCAGGACCAGCGGGAAGACCTGATGCGATTTGTTTAGCAGCTTTTACAGAATTAACATCAAAGATTGGCGCGAGCACTTGTTCGAGCTGGTCAGCTGGAACACGAGTTACTGCAGTTTTCCAGTTGATCAGTCTTTCCTTTACCATTTCGCAGGCGATTCGAACTGCAGCCACCCCGGTACGTTTACCGTTACGGGTTTGCAGCATGAATACTTTGCCTTCCTGGATCGTAAACTCGAAGTCCTGCATATCCTTGAAATGCTTCTCGAGCACTTTGCAGATCCGTTGCAGTTCTTTGAAGGATGCTGGCTGAAGTTTTTGGAGTTCGATTACCGGGTAGGGAGTGCGAACACCCGCTACAACGTCTTCTCCTTGTGCGTTCATAAGGAACTCACCGTAGAAAACCTTCTCACCGGTTGCAGGATCACGTGTGAAGGAAACTCCAGAACCAGATTCTTCACCGGTGTTACCGAATACCATGGCTTGAACGTTAACCGCTGTGCCCCATTCCGCAGGAATATTGTATTTACGGCGGTAAACGATAGCGCGGTCATTCATCCATGAACCGAATACGGCACTGATAGCACCATCGAGTTGTTCCCATGGATCGCTTGGGAAATCTTGTCCGGTGCGATCCTTTACGAGTTTTTTCATCCGGGCTATAACCTCTTTTAGGTCATCCGCGGTGAACTGCGTATCTTCTGCGTCTGCATCGCCAAGGAGATCTTTCTTCGCGTGCTCAATAACGAGCTCAAATGGATCATGGTCTTCGCTGGGAAGTTTTTGAACTCCCAATACTACATCACCATACATTTGCACGAACCGACGATAACAGTCCCAAGCGAAGCGAGGATTGCCGGTGGCGTTCTCAAGAGCGATGACGGTGTCGTCGTTCAAACCCAAGTTGAGGATAGTGTCCATCATACCTGGCATGGAGTCACGGGCGCCTGAGCGAACGGCTACCAGTAGTGGAAATTTGTTAGCATCCCCGAACTTGTAACCCATGACCTTCTCGATCTTGTTGATACCGGTCTTGATCTGGTCCTGGAGCCCAGCGGGGTAGGTGCGGTTGTTGTCGTAGTAGGACGTGCAAACCTCTGTGGTAACTGTGAATCCGGCCGGCACAGGAAGTCCGATACGATCCATCTCCGCTAGGTTAGCACCCTTACCGCCCAAAAGAGCTTTCATAGTGCCGTTACCGTCGGCTTTTGCGCCACCCCAGGAGTAAACGTATTTCGCTGCCTTGGGTTTGCGTGCAGTTTTAGTTGCGCGCTTTGGCTTACTTGCTTGCTTTTTACTGACTTTTTTAGCCATGTCTTTTTATGTGTTTTTGTGGTTGAAAGCGGTGCTCCCAGAGACACCCATCCCTTGAGAAAGGGCGCAATTGAACAAAATGAAATTTTTCTGTCAACGGTTAAGGCGACGTGAACAAAGTAATGTATGTCACTAGCAACTCGAGGGTTGCCGTTTTGGAATCAAACTGTTTTCTGAATCGTTTTTAAATGAAAGAAGACGAAGAGATAGAGCGTCATGAAGACGTAGATATAGCCTTACTGGATGATACCATCCAACAAGGGCACATGACATTTCTCGAGCACCTGGAGGAGCTTCGGGTTGTTTTGTTCAAATGCGCGGGAGTCTTCTTGGTTTCCTTTGTTCTTATCGTCGTCTTCTTCAGGAAGATTAACGAACTTATTCGTATCCCTCTTGAGCGTGCGATGGAGAATCATGGGGTTACCGAAGCTCTGGTTACGACGAGTCCGTTCGGGATCTTTTCGTTTCTGCTGCAAATGGGTTTCATGGGCAGCTTCGCGATTTCATCACCTTTCATATTGTATTTCGTTTCTTCCTTTATAGCGCCTGGGCTTAGTAAAAAAGAAAAGCGGGCACTGTTGCCGGGAGCGATTGTAGCGCTGTTTCTCCTTTGTTTGGGAAGCGCATTCAGTTACCTGGTTTTAATACCGTCCGCGTTGAACGTATCGATTTATTTCAACGAATTGCTGGGAGTTAGTTTGATGTGGGCGGCAGATAAATATATGAGCCTATTGCTCTGGATGATTCTTGGCGTAGGGTTGTTATTTGAGTTTCCGCTCGTGATCGCGATTCTCGTTTACGTAGGAATACTGACACAGGCGCAACTCAGAGAGTTCAGGCGATTTGCTATCATTATTATCTTCGTGTTGTCAGCTTTCATTACACCCACTCAGGATCCTCTAACGCTTATGATTATGGCTTTTCCGTTGATGCTGCTGTATGAAGGGTCCATTATTATCGGTGGATTTATCGAGCGTAAACGAAATAAAGCCCAGGAAGCGGAATATGCCGCTTGGGATGAAGAGGATGATGAATACCGCGACTAGTTTGCGATCTTCGGATGGTTTGCAGCGTTAAGTAACGCGGCAAATCTACTTATTACTTTCGCGATCTTTGTGATCGTTCAGAGTAACCCTGAACATATTCAGTGCAAAGTAGAACGTCATCATAAGCGTTATAGACGTAAATGCAGAGAAGGCCCATCTCATGAGTGCCGTTTCAGCAGGAACGTAGGGCCTCAACAGCCAAGTAAAGAATAGAAAGACCAATCCCGTTAGCAGCAGATTAACGATCGGGTTACCGAAACTGGGTTTATTCTCGTCAGATGAACTCATGGGGAAGGAATGGGAATAAGTTTTGAGCGTTTGTCCACCCAAAATTGTGACCAGACTAAAAAGGATGAGAACCGCTCCTCTCGATTATTAGACAAAAAAAGACCGGCCGAAGCCGGTCTCTTAAAGTAATCGAAGAGAAGAAGCTTACTTCTTTTTCTTAGCTTTCTTTTTAGGAGCTGCCTTCTTTTTAGGAGCTGCCTTCTTTTTAGGAGCTGCCTTCTTCTTAGGAGCTGCCTTCTTTTTAGGAGCTG
>CALGUT010000790.1 GCA_937920335.1 uncultured Opitutales bacterium | reverse complement strand
GTGAGGGACACTTTGAATTGAGTGACATGCCAGCACCTGAGTTCTTTGTCCATATCATCGGCGCTACGGTGTCAAATGTTCCTGATGGATTTACCTACCCCAATGTCGGAAAACCATTCCGGAGTGTTCCGGGACAAACCGTCCAAATCTCCAAAGACGGAAAACCATTCGACATTTTCCTACCTCCGATGGCTTTAGGTGATACCGTCAACCTATCGAACACTGAAGTAACCGATGTAGGCTTCGGTGCAGGTGGAAAGAGTTCACTCACGGCACTCTTTCCAGGAACCGATCCAGGCGTCTGGGACGGAGTAACGGTGGAGATAGCACCCGGCTCGGCGCGCGACGATATTGGTGGCACCTTTTCTCAGGCCGCTATTATTCCAGTGCCACCGGATCGTATTCCGGAACCGTTACCACAAGGGCTGGGCATGCCGGTTGTGATTTCCATACAGGCCCCCGGAGCCACGCGCTTTGACGTACCGGCTCCTGTTACGTTCCCAAATCTGCCCGATCCGGTTACCGGCCAAGTTTTGTTGCCCGGAGAAAAAACCGGCCTGTGGAGTTTCGATCACGATGCGGGGCTCTGGATCCTGCAAGGCAGCATGACCGTCTCCGATGACGGACTGTTTCTTGTCTCAGATCCCGGCGTCGGTGTATCCGCGCCAGGTTGGCATGGGCCCAGCAACGGCAACTCCGGAAACGGAGGCGGAGGGGGTGACGACGACGAACAGGACGAACCGGATCCGTGCGCCAGGGAACGAAATGCGCTCTTGGGCTCAGTTGTCCAATGTTCCGCCGGTATAGTTGCAGGCGCTGTGGAACTCACACCCGGTATAGGTTGTGCAGTCAGCCTGTCTATAGCAGCGGGAGGAGCTGCTTTCGATTGCTACAATGATCCCGGAGCCGGATGTGCTATTTCTGTCGCAAAAAATGGTTACCTGGGGGTGGTTGGATGTATCCCCGGGGCAGGACTCGCTGCACGGCAACTGGCTGCGCCATAGATTTAACCCTAAACACGAACAATTATCAATCATGTGATCCTACCATGAACAACATGCCATCTGATGGAGAAGATCTGGAGGAGGAGGAAGAGGAACAAGAGACACTTCCGAAATTGCAGTCCGTCGTTTACATGCAGGCCGATCCAGTGATGGATACAATTTTCCACAACCAAGCGAAGTTAATGGAGTTAGGAAATAACCTCTACATCGCTACTGCAGGCGATGTAGCTTGGGCATCCGTTATTGAAGAGGAGGCAACCGTATTAAGAGAATTCGCGACTGAACTTACCTTGGCTCTCGAGCAAGACTCTCCTGGTGGATCTCAAATCAATGGAGATGAAACAAACTTGCTCCTGGCCATTGACCGCCCATCAAACATTACCGAAGAGCACATCAATGCAATCATTGCACGGTTCAACCGATTCGATAATGGCGGTATGACCAATGAAGAACAAAACGCTATTATAGAAGCCGCAAATGCGATGAGAGAACATGCAGAATATCTCGAAGCGATTGGCTGGAAAACTACCTACGATGGATTTACTCGTGGTATGGCAACCTTGAGCCAACGAGCAGGAGAAGACGTTACCCAAGTTAAACGCACGAGCCTCTATTATAAAATCACAAATCTGAACAACGGATTCATCCAACGAGGGCAGACCAACTTTCAAGGGGAGTTTTCCAACCTGATACTCCCCTCCAACAGCTACTTCGCGGTCGAATATGCCGATCCAGAATCATTTAAAACCGGGGCGAATGTATTTGCCTCTGAAGATGGAGGATCGCGCATCTCGATCCCACGCGCAGTACTGACCGATTCCATTGAAGCGGATTCTGACGGAGACGGATTAAAAGACGATCTGGAAGAGATCTTTGGTTCCTTCCCCGGCAATCCCGATTCGGACGGCGACGGAATCCTCGACAGCGAAGAATTCGGGCGTGGATCGAATCCCCTGGATGGGGTGGCCTTACCCACAGGCGTAGTTTCCACCCTACCCTTTGACGGCGACAGTTACCCAACGTACTTAGAAGTAGTGTCAAACCGGGCCTACGTAACTCTCAGCGAGGATGATTTGGCTATCGTGGACATTTCAGACCCCTTGCTTCCAATACTGGTGAGCCAATTGGACCTACCTGGAAGCTCCGATGACATTGTAGTGGATCCAGTTACCCGGATTGCGCTGGTTAAAGCAATTGATGGTTACAATGAAGACTTTGAACTTGAAGCTGGCGGCGCACATTTTCTGGACGTTTCCAATCCTTTCGCACCGGCCTTGCTGAGCCACCTGCCCCTTACTGTCGAGCGGATTTTCCAACAGGACGGAATCTTTTTCGTATCAACCATCTCTGGCAATGGATCCCTATTGTTAAACCTTTACCATGGCGAGTCACTCAACCAATTGGCTACACTGGATTTGGGAGGTAGCGTGGGCGACATAGTCTATTATAAGGGGTTCCTCTATGTGGCAGTTATCAACGATCTGAAGGTTTATGACCTGGGAACCCCCAACTTTCCCATGATAGCGAATGTTCCATTCCCCGGCACCGGATTCTTTCTGGGCGACCGACGACTGCATGCGGAAAATGATATTCTCTATGTAGGCACGAATGTCGGTTACGCCACCATGGATATCTCCGACCCTTCTGATCCACAATCACTGGGAATACCGGACGGTACCAACCAAGGCGTGCGGCAATTTGTTTCAAACGGATCAGGATTGCTCTTAGTCGCGGCTGGGAATTTCTTTCCCAATACCATCGAGCTGCACCAAATCAACGAACCGTTGAACGTGAATCAACTCCTGAATACCTTCACGACCAACGGTGCAATAGCAGGGATAGATCTGAATGGCGGATTGTTATACCTGGTAGATTCCGTCGATGGTCTCGTCATCCACAACTATCTGGAATTCGATAGTCAGGGAAATGCCCCTACGATCGAATTGAGTTTGACCGACATGGACATAGATGAACAAACCGCCGGGATACAGGTCACTGAAGGAAGCCGTATCTTTTTGGATGCCAAAATCCGCGATGACTTTCAAATACGGGAAAGCCGCTGGTTTCTTAATGGAACCTTGATTGAATCCAACCGCGAGGGACACCACGTGTACGACAGCTATCTACCTCGATTAGCGGATGGCTCCAGTACTGTCAAAATACGGCTGGAAGCTACGGATACCGGCGGAAATACCGGACAATCGGAAGTCGTCACTTTGCAACTGGTTCCTGATAATACGCCTCCGCAAGTTTTAAGCACCGCTCCGAAGAATGCCGGTGCTGGATCACGCTTAACCAGTCTGCAGATCTGGCTAAACGAAGCGTTCGACGCCACGACGGTGAATCTCGCCGCGATTTCTCTTACACGCGATAGTAACGGAAGCGCTATTCCTATCATGGATTTTTCATTAACCAATCCCCAGATGCTGGTGCTCGAACTGGATGCTCCCCTGCCCTTCGACGGTTACCAGATACAAATGCAATCCAGTGCCTTTGCGGATTCTGGTGGCAACGCATTAAACAATCCATTGAATCTCGCATTCGTCAGCTACAATACCTCCCCCGGAACGGCTTTGTGGATTTCCGACGAAGACGGAGATTTCTTTGACCCATCAAATTGGAATTTTGGAGTCCTCCCATCAAAAAACCAACCCATCTATATTGATCGTCCCGGAGCAGATCCCACTATCACAATTGGTGATGGGGGCTTTCGCGGAGGTATTACGATCCACGAAGCCTTTGTGTTTGATCCAGGTGTCGATAATATGGTTGTCCAGGGAAATTGGGTATCCACCAAGGAGGGTTCTCTTAACAGCGGTCGCTTAACGTTTGATGGCACTGCTCATTTCGCCGGACCGATGACAATCGATGGAACTGCAGTGTCGTTCCAGCAGCGGGTAGAATTCGCGTCAGAACTCACCATACTTTCCGGAGAATTTGATCTCAGCGGTGAAATGGCCGAACTCATTTTTTCCGGAAATTTTACCCCTGGAGACATCGGTATCGTGTGCCGTAACGGCGCCACACTCGAAGCCCCCTGGATCACCAGTTTAGGAACCATAGATCCAAACCTTACCCTGAACGCCAACGATTCCGGAAGTCGACTGATTCTTCCCAATCTGCAAACCTTGCATCCCCCTCGTCCGAATGGCCCTTCCAGTGGTTCACTCATGAGTATTCAGGTTTTCTCCGGAGGTGTGATTGAGATGCCCAACCTGGAAACGATAAATCCAGGTCGAATTCAGATTTGGTCAGATGGTGAGGGAAGTGTATTGGATCTGCCCAAGGTTTCGGCACTTACCGGAGCAGAGGATAGCTATTTGGCGCAATTATATGCTAGCAGCACCGGTAGCATTACTGCCGGACCCATCACACAGATGGATTATGTAGATCTGCTGCTCAGTGGCAACAACAGCTTCCCGATTGAGGCTGTCTCATCCTTTTCTAACGGCAGACTGTCTTTCACTGAAATGTCTCCTGATCTTGCAAATCTGGCAACATTGGAGAACGTTTCGCTATACGCGAATGCGGGCAGTGTTATCGAAGTTCCAGAATTCACGTCTCTCATCCTCAAGGCGGGGAACCTGATCGTGGCCGATGGTGAAAACAGCATCATTCGTTTTCCCGATCTACAAACGCTAATCGGTTCACAAACCTCCGCAGCAACTCAATTGTGGACGCAATCAGGGGGTAAACTGGAATTTCCGGCTCTTACATCCATGAATGGTTATTTTCAAATGCGCTCCACAGGGGAAAACAGCGTGCTCGATTTGACCTCATTAAACACACTCACAAGCACTGAGGCTCGCAAATCTCTATTTTTCGCCAGTAACGGCGGTACGTTGAGTCTCTCCAATCCCACCATTACCCGCGCAGACTTTGACCTGACAGATACTGGAACCCTATCCGGATCAACCATCACTACAAGCCCTGGCAGCGATTTCAATGGACCTGGCACTCTAAGTTCCTCTTTGTTAAACCAAGGCCTCATCACTCTAGACAGAGACACCGGTCCTGTAATCGTCGACGGTAACTTGAATTTGGATACAGAGAGCTCAGTAAAAGTAACCATCGGTCTCAGCTCAAATTTCGCAGGGAGTGGAAACCTTCAGTCGACCGGAACTGTGACCTTGGGAGGGACCCTTCAGATCGTAAAGCGAGGTGCTTACAACCCGCAGGTAGGAGATGAGTTCGAAATCATGTCCTTCACCTCCAAAACCGGAGATTTTTCCCAAATAACTGGGACCGACCTTGGCAACGACCTGACCGCCGAATTGGAAATCACAGCCACCACGATCAAAGTAAAAGTCACTGGACCTTGAACCTTCCGAGAGCTAAGATCCCGAAAGGCTGAAGGTTGCTCTTCTGAACCGCAGGTAGAACTATGGCCAAGCAGCCAACACTAGATGGTGTACTAGACACAGAGCAAAAATGACAGTTAAGATCCTGCATTAGATCAGTACCGATCGATGTTCATCAGAGAGCTAAAGGAGATAAAGAATTATCTCACGGAGCACACGAATAGCATGGGAGCTATTGCGGACTGGTGCAAGTTACACTGTGTCGAATGAAAAGGCTTCGTGGTCTCTGCGGTTAAGATCGATCAAGAGATAGTTGATTGGTGGCCATCAGCTTGGCTTTCCTTGAGAGCTTTCGCTGATACACCCAATCGCGTTAAACCCCACAAGAGAAGTGAGCCCGCGTAGAATTACGATAAAGGTTAGAATAACAACGGGACCTAGATCAGAATTATGAGGAGAGGTCGACGGAGTTTAATTCTGAAGGTTAGGAAAAACTATGCATCTTGGCGGCTATGCGCGAGTTATAGCAGTAGTGTTGAATAAGAACCTCTGTGAATCCTGTGGTTTTTGTGGTTAAAATTAAGATTAGGATCACGATGAGAAGCTAAGGATAAAGGGTGAAGACAAAGTAATTCTCACGGAGTCAGGGCTTCACCTTTGATGACTATTTTGGGGCTATGCGGAGGAACCTGACAGAATAAAAAGCAAACAGGAGTGTAGCAGCCTATTGGCACAACTCATGCATGGAACATTGCATGAAATCATATCTAACCACATTCGTTTTGATTGTCTTTGCCATTTTCGCGTTCTCGAAATCATCCTATGCCGGAGCCCATTCGAGTAAAGGAACGACCCTCATCCTCGGTGCAGTACCGTGGGAAATGACTGCTGTACTCGACGAGGTAACCGAAAAAGAACCCGGTATCTTGCACAATATTCCCTACACTCAAGGAAAACTCTACGGCATGCCCGTGATCGTGGCACTAACCGGAGTCAGCAAGACGAACACAGGTATGGTTACCGGTGCACTGATCGCGGCCTTTGATCCAACCCGTGTGGTATTCAGTGGAACGGGCGCCCGTGTGAAGCCTGAGATCAAAGCAGGCTCGGTATTTATCATTGAAGAAACTACCTTTCACGATTCGGGGAATCTCACCGAGGATGGCATGGAAATCCGTCCGGTCATTGGCCCGACTCCAAATCTCAGACGGGAGCCGGTATTCAAACCCGACCCCACCCTGTTTGCACTGGCAACTCAGGTTGCCTCCAGCTACGTACCCTCGGAGCCAATACAAGTAGACAATCTAACCTACAACACTGTGGTATCACCCGGAACGATCGTAACCGGCGATCTGTTCAGCGTGAATCAATGGAAGTATGATGAGATCATGACCAAATTCCGGACAGACCTATTCGCCATGGAGACTGCGGCCCTTGGCCAAGTCTGCACATTTATGGAGGTTCCCTGGATAGCTTTCCGTGGCGGGAGTGATCTCATGCAGGCCGGCGACGCTACCGACGATTATAAAAGATACGGCCCCATCGCTGCACGCCAAGCCGCGTTATTTACACTCTCGTTCTTAAAGGCTCTCTCAGAGATCCACTAACTCAGCCGCCTCAGTTTTCAAAGCGAACTTGAGAAGAAACCAGATCTCACTATACAGCTGGCAGATTGAAACCTTAGTTCACCATCCCTTTCGGGAACCTAAGACAAAGAAGCTCCTTCACTTAGGTCAGGGAAAAAGGTAGATCCGCCCCTATCAATTACAGATCGTTGAGCTTTCATGAAAGCAAGCGCTTTGGGGTTGCCTCAGTAGATCAGGGTCGGACTAATTTAGAGAAACCTTACCCTATGGCAAAGAAACAACTTCTACTCGCAATCGTAGCCCTAACAAGCCTCGCCCTCTCAGCGCACTCAAAGCCACTGAACATCGTTTACATTATGTCGGATGATCATGCGACGAATGCGATCAGCGCTTACGGAAGCCACCTGACATCCGTTTTCAAAACGCCCAACATTGACAGGCTTGCCGCTGAGGGGATGCGTATGGACCGGACCTACTGCGTAAATGCGATCTGCACGCCCAGTCGCGCGAGTATCCTGACCGGGCAGTATGGCCACATCAACGGCGTCAAGACGTTGGCCGATGCCATTCCACCTGATGCAGTGAATGTTGCCGCCCTACTGCAGGCCGGCGGGTACGAAACCGCACTCATCGGCAAATGGCATTTGAAGACCGAGCCGTCCGGATTCGACTACTGGAAGGTCGGGCCCGGCCAAGGAAAATACCACAACCCTACCTTTATCGAAATCGGAACCTCCTACGGCCCACGGGCACAGGGCGAAACTGTAGAGGGATATTATACAGACCTGATTACCGATTACGCATTGGAGTGGTTGCAGAATCGCCCGAGCGATAAGCCCTTTGCCCTCTTCCTGCATCACAAGGCACCCCATGGAAAATGGGAACCAGCGGAACGGCATTTGGAGTTCCTCGAAGACGTGGAAATCCCGGAGCCAGAAACCCTCTGGGAAGACTTCAGTCATCGCTCCCCGGCCAGCCGCAACTTTGGCACCTCGATCTCGCACCGTATGCCGGATCGCCGCAATATGATCGACGACGTAACGAGTGACCGCTGGCCAACTGAACAGGTGGACATGACCGGTATGACCGAAACCGAAAAGACAAAAGCAGCTTACCAAAAATACCTCAAAGACTACCTGCGCTGTGTAAAAGCGGTGGACGAAAACATCGGCCGGGTACTCGACTATCTCGACGAAACTGGGCTTACCGAAAACACCTTGGTCGTTTACACCTCGGACCAGGGTATGTTTCTCGGCGAGCACGATTACTTCGATAAACGATGGATCTTCGAAGAAGCCTTTCGCATGCCGTTCATCGCGCGATTGCCGGGTAGAATAGCGGCGGGTAGTAGCACAAACAGCTTGTGCGCCAACATCGATTTCGCACCGACTCTGCTGGATGCTGCTGACCTCCCCATTCCGAACACGATGCAGGGAAAGAGTTTCTTCAGTACCTTGGAGACAAGGCAGCAACCCGCTGAATGGCGTGAGTCCGTTTACTACCGCTACTGGATGCACCTCAACGCCCACTACATTCCTGCTCACTTCGGCGTCAGAACCGATCGCTACAAGCTGATTTTCTTTTACGGCCTGGCGTTAGACAGCACCGGTACAATAGATAAACAGACCCCGGCTGACTGGGAGCTCTACGACCTGCAAGAGGATCCCCAGGAAGTGAATAATGTGTATGGTGAACCTGAATACTTAGACATTTCCCAGATGTTAAAGACTGAGTTACAGCGACTCCAAGAGAAATATAAAGACAGCCACGACGCCTACCCTGATTTACAAAAGGTAATTGCTGAGCACTGGAAATGATCCACGATGCTACGGGTGAGGTACAACACGAACACCTCAACCATCCATCCACTCCATGAGTTCGACGGCGATTCGGTCAGCCAGGAGCTTGCCTTTAAGCGTCAATACGCAACAGTCGTCATTATCAAAAGTAGCA
>CALGUT010000789.1 GCA_937920335.1 uncultured Opitutales bacterium | reverse complement strand
ACTGCGGCACAAGACTCAAGCCTTCCAGATGGTCCATCTCGGGTAAATCGATGAGATCTACTAGCGTAGGATAAATATCAAGCAACTCCGCTGGCCGGTTAGATTTCTGTCCCGCCGTAACGCCTGGCCCTGCAAATATTAACGGAATTCTGGTGGAACGTTTCCAGAGCGTGTTCTTCCCGGTAATCAGTTTTTCACCCAAATGATATCCATGGTCACTCCACAAAACGACAACCGTATCATCCTTATGACCTGCCTTCTCAAGAGCATCAAGAATCCTGCCAACCTGGCTATCTACAAAGCTAGTGGAAGCCATGTATGAGCGAACGAGGTTTATCACCTGATCGTTTTCTTCCATCCATTTTAGCCGAGGTTCAGGCAATGCCCAGTGGATCCACCAAGATGAACGCGGAGTATCATCGCGGTCGCTTTTTAGAATCGGCGGAAGCACAGATGCGTCGTTGGGATACAAGTCGAACCACTTCTGCGTAGCGAAACAAGGCACGTGAGGAAGAAAAAATCCAGCTGCCAGGAAAAACGGTTTATCGTCGGGCATGTCCTCAAGCATTCGAATGGCCTGCGACGCGACATCCCAGTCACCCTTTTTCGTATCGTCGTTATCGTCCGGCCACACTCCCCAATCCATCAGTGGGTGGTTTCCGAACGGAGTGGGTGGAATCAACTTCTCAGGGGGTGTCGACCCTACTCCACCCCTCGATCCCCAGTGTTGGAATTCAGGATTAGGCGTATCCGCTGGCTGACTCCGTATACTATGATAAATTTTCCCATTGCTGTAGGTCTGGTAACCGTTGTTGGCAAAATGCTGAGGCAGCGAAACCAAATCTGCCCATTGAGGAACATCCCGAAACCAGGGCGCCAGTCCGTGTATGCCTGTGCTACTAGGCCGTAACCCCACCATAAGACTTGTGCGTGACGAATTGCACAACGGCGATTGCGTATGCGCATTGGTAAAGAGTGTTCCCCGCGCTGCCAACTTGTCGATGTGCGGCGTTTTAACCAACGGATGTCCGTCCATGCAACCGATCCAGTCATTCTGGTCGTCGATTGCTATAAACAGGATATTCGGCTTTTTAGCGGCCACAGAAACCACGAACATCAAAAGGACGCTGAGGAATATAAGGGTATGTTTCATAAGGAAAAGAACGTTAAAGATAATATTATAGAGCCGG
>CALGUT010000788.1 GCA_937920335.1 uncultured Opitutales bacterium | reverse complement strand
AGATCTGCACCTTGCATGTTAGCTGGTACCTGAGCTTTTCCGAGTGAAAGGAAGGTCGGAGCGATATCGATATTTTGAACGAGCTCTTTGACAACGGTACCAGGTTCGATGTGACCGGGCCATCGCATAAGTAGTGGAGTAAAAAATGATTCGTTATACATGAACCGCTTATCGTACCAGCCGTGTTCGCCTAGATAGAATCCTTGGTCACTGCTGTAGCAGATCAGAGTGTTTTCTGCCAATCCACTTGTTTCGAGATACTCTAGAATGCGACCGACGTTTTCGTCGTTGCCCTTTACGGTACGGAGGTAGTCATGAATATAGCGTTGGTATTTTTCCTTCTTAAGTGCGGTCTCCCTTAGATCACCTTTGGCGAGTCGTCGATTTTCATAGGCAAAGAAATTTTTGACCTGTTGAAGCTCTTCTTCCGATAGTCGGTCATAGTGAGACTTGGCTGGATCCCCTTTAAGAAGTCGATCAAATCGTTCGCCGACGAAGTTGCCCAAAATGGTCATCTTCGCCGCAGCTGCCGCTTTGCGTCCACGGTAGCCATCGTTGAAGGTCGGTGGTTCGGGGATTTCGACATCGCGTAATAACTCCATATTTCGCAATGCAGGGGACCAGGGGCCATGCGGTGCCTTGTATTGGCACATCACCATGAACGGTTTGCCGGAGTCCTTATTGGCTTTGATAAAGTCAAGTGCCTCTGTGGTGGTTCGGTCAGTGGAGTAACCTTCCAGTTGAACCGTCTTTTCGCCATCTCCATCTTTAATGCGGTAGTCCGGATTGAAATACTGGCCCTGACCAATCAGGATTTTGAACTCATCAAACCCTTCCGGTTTAGTTTTAATATGCCATTTTCCAAACACCGCGGTGGTGTAACCGTTCTCTCTCAAGATGGCGGGAAAGGTTGGCTGATCGAAACTGATCGGCGTACGATTGTCCAAGACACCATTCTTGTGACTGTGTACTCCGGTTAAGATATTGGCTCGGGCGGGTGCGCAAATCGAGTTGGAGACGTAGCTGTGTTTGAAAAGAGCGCCTTCGTGAGCGATACGATCGATGTTGGGCGTGGGAGCCAGCTCGGCAAACCGATCGTGGTAGGCGGAGATGGCCTGGAATGCATGGTCATCAGCGTAGATCCAGATGATATTAGGACGGCCGCGGATGACCTGGGTCGGATCCGATTGATCGACAGTAGTAACCGTCGATTGACCAACCAGTGAGGACAGTCCGAGGCAAAGCCATAGCAGGGTAACAATTGAGCGCATGATAAGATCTTCTTCTCAGGTAAGATTCGAGGATTATGGTTCAAGTAAGCTTTCATCTACAAGACCAGAGTGCCGCCGGGATGAGCTAAGCTGCCTTGATCGATACCCCACCGAATTGGAAAATCTCCTAACGGATAAACTGCTCAACATAATCGGCGCCAAGACCGACCTTCTCAAAGTGGTTTTTGGCGAGTTCAATCTTGGTATGCACGTCATCGTAGCCAACCGTGTTTCCATCGTCATCCATGTAGAGAAGAGTGCCGTTTACGTGGAAGAGTGTGATCATCTCCTCAACATCCTCGTCGACGACCAAGGTGTGGATTTCGCCAGGTGGTTCGTAGACATAACTACCTTCCTTGGCAACCCAGTCATGCTCGATATAGCGCCAGGAACCTTTTATGACGTAGCCAAAAACGGGCGCGGGGTGGAGGTGCTTGTTGAGTATGCCAGCTCGGGTGACCTTCAGTAGATTGACCCAGTAGCCATTCGATACGTTAAACAGAATGGGGCGAAAGGAAACGGTATCCGTTTGTGGAACCCAGAGTCGGTCGTCATCGGGAAGCGCCTGAACGACAAGGTCGGGGACTTGAAAAGGAGAGTGTGGTTGCTTGGATGAGTTCATAGGATCGTTTACGGTAGGGTAGCTCGCATCGCAGCGACTTGTTCGGTGGTTATGTCGGGTTGCATATGGGCAAAGCGGGCTTTGCTGTAGTTGAGTACCACGGCAATCGCCTCATCGGACAGGTAGGCGAATGTGGTCATAATGTTGGTATACTCTCGATTCTCAATCCAGTCACTGCCTTGTAGCATGAGTCTGATGATATGGTCCGGGTCGTTTTTCAACTTGGTCGATTCCAGCAGCGAGGGCTGCATGTTGGGGACGCCACTACCATCAAGTTGGTGGCAGGCCAGGCAATATTGGTTGTAGAGTTCCATGCCGCGAGGATTGAAAGCGACCTCTTGTGGGGTCTTGGTTTTGTTAGCTGTAGGTTTTGTCGCAGTTGCACTGATCTTCTGAATGTTTCCGGTGTATTGAACCTTCCAGATACGTCCAGTGCGATCCTCAGAAATATAGAGAGAACCGTCGGGACCGACAGTCAGGCCGGTCGGGCGATAGGTCGCAGCGCTAGGTGTCATAAGCATTTCGGTTCCTTTAAAGCCTTCGGCAAATGCTTCGTATTCACCAGAGGGGTATTTGCCGTCAAAGGGAACGAATACCACATTGTAACCTTGCTGGGGGAGGGGGGCACGGTTCCAGGAACCGTGGAATGCCACAAAGGCACCGTCACGGTATTTTTCAGGGAATTGATCTCCATGATAAAACTGAAGTCCGACCGGAGCCCAGTGTCCTGGAAAAGCGTAGATTGGGTCATCGTAGAGGCCTTCTTCGGCGGGTATCGTTCCGTCACCCCCGTATTCTGGATTGAGCATGTGTTGTTTGCGCTCGTGGTCCCAGTAGGCGTAGGGCCATCCATAGTCTTGCCCCTTACGAACCATCTGGAATTCTTCAGCTGGCTTTTCAGCGCTCTCTCGTTCGTTGAAGAACTGCCCCCAATTTTGATTCAGTCCGTCTCGGCCGTTAGAAACCGTGTAGAGCTCTCCTTTCTTTGAGTCCCATTGAATGGCAACCGCATTTCGAATTCCAGTGGCGATGAGCTCTCCATCTTTCAAGTGCTTCTGATTAGGTCGATTGGCGTCGAATTTCCAAACTCCAGCTCCCCACACTAATTCTTCGCAGGGAACCTTACCGGGAGAGTTGGTGGTTCGGTCAACTTCCTGGCACGAATTACTAGGTGCTCCTGCGCTGATGTAGAGGTTACCGTCATCGTCAAAATCAATATTTTTACTTCGGTGGCTGCGTGGGGTAGGAAATCCATCTACGATTACTTCAAAGGTGTCGGTCGGTAGTAGTTCATCGTCTGAGAGGGGATAGCGAACGACTTGTGTAGTGGCTCCTACGTAAAGATAGCCGTTGTAGAGTTGGATGCTCTTAACGAGGCTTCCGATTTCACCGAAATATTTTATGATATCCATGATACCGTCGCCATCGCTATCCCGCATGGCACAAAGGTAGTTCAAATCGACATCTCTCAGCAGCGAAACATAGATATCGCCGTTTTCGCGTATCGCGAGCGCTCTGGCCGGACCGATCTCGTCTGCTATGACGGTTGCTTGAAATCCTGGAGGAACCGTTATTCCAGGATCCTGGGCCAAAAGGGAACTCGAAAGCAGAAGGCCCGTCAGGCCTGCAAAGAAAGAAGCAAGTATTCGTCGCATAGACTAACTAAAACTTGGAGGCACCGTAATCTGCAAGTTGGAAATAGAGGGTCTACTTAGGCGGAACGGTTCAATTCCTTTGAAGTCATTACGAAGAGATGCTTCAAATCGTAATATGAAACGAATAAGACATGAGGACTCACTCATTCAATTTCAGACGGACCTTTTTGAGCTAAAGCCGGTCGCGAAGAGTTTTTTCGAACTGTTTGAATATTTGCCAAATACCTATTTTTTCGCGAAGGATGCCAAGCACCGCTATGTGGGAGCTAATATTTCTGTTCTTCGGGATGTATTCGGCCTTGAGTCTTTAGAGGACTTATTGGGAAAGACCGACCTTGATTTTCAGCCACCCGTTCTTGCTGAGGCCTATCATGCTGAAGACCGCCGGGTTATGGAGGGTAAGAAGACGATTCCCAATGCGGTCTGGTTGGTTCCGCATGTGGAGGGCACTCCGAAATGGTATGTGTCTACAAAAACACCGTTGTGGGATCCAAGCGGCTCGGTTATTGGACTTGCAGGTGTTATGTATCCTGTCGTGACACCGAAAGATCGCCAGGCATATTTCAAGGATTTAGCTCCTGTAGTCGCCGTATTGGAAGGTCGATTCGATGAAAACCTGTCGATGAAAGAGATGGCTGAGCTGGCCGGACTTTCGAGCACTCAGTTTAATCTGCGGTTTCGCAAGATACTTCGGATGTCGCCGACGGAGTACTTAGTGCGGTTGCGAATAGAGGCTGCTCAGCGAAAGTTGATACAGTCGGATCACGAGATTTCCGAGATAGGAATGGAGGTAGGTTTCTTCGATCAGAGCCACTTTACGCGTCGTTTTCGGGAAATCACCGGAATGACACCACTTGCCTATCGCCGACGGTTCGGTAGAAGCGTCGAAACGTGATAAAAATGTCGTTCAGGCATACAAGACTGTATCTACTAATTCAGTTAAGATGGTGGTATGGTAAGAAGATTTCGTACTCTTAGGTCTTTATCGGCGATCAGTGGGTTTATCCTGATCGTGGGTCAGGCTACCGCGGAGATTTCCTTCAATAAGGATATTCGTCCGATCCTCTCTGACCGGTGTTTCAAGTGTCACGGGCCTGACGCAGATAACCAAAAATCGGAGTTTCGCTTGGACACGCGGGAGCGCGCTACGGCTGACCTTGGGGATGGATTCTTCGGTATCGTTCCGGGGAATGTGGAAGAGAGTGATCTCCATTGGCGGATTTGGGATGATTTTGAAGAAGATATGATGCCACCGCCCGATTCGAATCTATCGCTGACGGACGATGAAAAAAAGCTGTTGGATCGTTGGATTGAAGAAGGAGCGCCTTACGATACGCACTGGTCGTTGAAACCGCTTCCGAAAACGGTGGAAGTGCCAGCTTTTAAATCCGAATGGACGCGGAACGATGTGGATCGATTTGTCGAACAAGGATTTGTTGCTAGCGAAGTAGTTCCAGCTGAAGAGACCTCCCCTGAGAAATGGCTGCGGCGGGTTAGTTTCGATCTTACAGGTCTGCCTCCGTCGATCGAGGAGATCGAAGTGTTTTTGGCCGACGATTCAGAACAGGCGTACGAAGCGGTGGTGGACCGTTTGTTGGCAAGCGATGCTTATGCGGAGCGGATGACGAGTGAGTGGCTCGATGTGGCTAGGTATTCTGATTCCAATGGTTACCAGCGCGACCACGAAAGGCGGGTCTGGCCATGGCGTGACTGGGTGATCAGGGCGTTTCAGGAGAACATGCCTTACGACCAGTTTATTGCTACGCAGTTGGCGGGAGATTTGTTTCCAGATGCTACCCAAGACGATATTCTCGCAACCGCATTTAATCGGTTGCATGGGCACCTAATGGAAGGAGGCATTGTTCTTGAAGAGTACCGCGTCGAGTACGTGGCAGATCGGACACAGACCTTCGGCTCGGCCTTCCTCGGTTTGACTATGGAGTGCGCGCGTTGTCACGACCACAAATATGATCCACTGCCGACCAAAGACTATTACGAACTGAGTTCATTTTTTGCCAATATTGAGGAATCGGGTCTTATCGCCTTCTTTTCCCATGCGGTGCCCACACCAGCGATGACCATTACCACTGAGGAGGCAGACAAAGCTTTGGCTGAGGCCAAAGAACAAATTGATACCGTGTCGGAAGAACTGGCGTCAGTGAGTGTTTCAACGGAAGCAAAAAACGCATTTGAAGGATGGCAAGAAACGAAGCCGAGACTCGAGTGGCCTGGACGGGTTGCTTGGATTTCATTTGATGAGCGCGAAGGTGAAAGTTTCGCGAATGCGAGCGCGCCGGATGTTCCAGCGAATTCGCCCGAAATTAATACGCTAGTACCGGGTGTATTTGGACAGGCGTTAGAGTTTACGGGAGATGACAAGATGGAGGTGTTTAATGTGGGGCATTTCCCGCGTGAGCATCCATTCTCCGCATCGGTTTGGGTTCGCCCGAATCAGTATGCGCCTCGTGAAAGTCTGTTTAGCCGCGGAGGTGGCGCAGATGATGCCGCGAGTATGGGTTATGAATTCATGCTAATGGACGGAAAACCTACGGCATCGTGGATTCACTTTTGGCCTGGCAATGCCATGCGGGTTCAGGCGAAAGAAGCGATCCCGGTAGGTGAATGGTCGCACCTTGTAGTTACTTACGATGGGTCGAGCAGGGCTTCTGGTGTAAAAATATTTCTAAATGGAAGAGGACTCGAGTTAGAGACGATTAAAGATCAACTGACCAAGGAGATCACGAGTTGGCAAACTCCAAACGGGGGCTTAGTCCGCCAGCACCTGGTCCTTGGTGAACGCTACAGGGATCGGGGTTTTGTAGAAGGACAGATGGATGAGTTTCAGATGTTTGACCGAGAGGTTTCAACGCTTGAAGCTCGCATGTTATATCAGATGAAGCCTACGTCTCCGCTACTGGGTGCTGCAGTTGAGGAAATCTACGGGACGACTTCCGAAGAACTTTATGACCACTTTCTTGCCACCTCCTACCTGCCCGCAATGCGCTTGCGGTCAGCACTGCAGACGGCCCGTGCGGAGTTACACGGAATTTGGGACGCATTACCCGATATCAGTGTAATGAGGGAAGCTACGAAGCCGCGTCAGTCTTATGTCCTTAATCGGGGCGCCTATGACGCCCGTGGTGAAGAGGTGTTTTCGGATACCCCGTCAGCGCTTCCTCCATTTCCTGAGGATCAACCGCGCAATCGATTGGGACTCGCCCGTTGGCTAACTGACCCCGATCATCCGCTCACGGCGCGAGTAGCTGTCAATCGCTACTGGCAAATGATTTTCGGGCTGGGTTTAGTACGAACTCCAGAGGACTTTGGTAGTCAGGGTAGCAACCCGACTCATCCAGAGTTGCTCGACTGGTTGGCCCGTGACTTCGTGGACCATGGTTGGGATCTGCGACATTTGTTGCGAAGGATGGTACTCTCTGCAACCTACCGTCAAAGCACCTTTGGCGATAAGGCGAGTGTTGATAAGGATCCTGAGAATTTGACTCTGTGCCGTAGTAACCCTACTCGATTAGCGGCGGAAATGATTCGTGACAATGCCTTGGCGGTTAGTGGATTGCTCGTCGAAAAAATGGGTGGACCGCCGGTTAAACCGTACGAAGTTGCAGTTTCATTCAAGCCCATGGATCCGGATGAAGGCGAAGGTTTGTATCGACGAAGTTTATACACGCTTTGGAAGCGCAATTCTCCAGCCCCTATGATGGTGGCATTTGGTGCTCCGAAACGGGATGTGTGCAGTTTGAAGCGCGAACCAACCACCTCGCCGCTCCAGTCATTGGTTATTCTTAACGGACCTCAGTTCGTAGAAGCCGCCCGGGTTATGGGTGAAAAACTGATTGCAAAATACCAGGGTGATCGAACAGCTGTGATCGAAGAGGCTTTTTATCAGTTGACCAGTCGACAGCCGGACCGCGAAGAAGTGAGAATTCTTTTGGACCTTTATCAGGCGCAGCGTTTGGAGTTCGATGCCAATCCGGCGGAAGCCAACGCGTTGCTGGAAGTTGGCGATTCACCCGTTTCTCTTTACGAAAATCCACGAGAGCACGCCGCCGCAGCGGTAGTGATCAATGCGATTATGAATATCAACGAATCTTTGATAGAACGATGAAACAATCACTTTGCACAGGCTTTGAAAGTTCATTCGGGATGTCCCGTCGGTCCTTTCTCAATCAACTAGGAATGGGATTGGGAGGACTGGCGCTCGGAAGTATGATCAATCCCCTTCAGGCACAGACTAACAGTGGTCCTGCCTTATCGGGAACGCACTTTCCTGCGAAGGCGAAGCGCATCATCTATCTGTTTCAATCGGGTGGGCCCTCTCAGATGGATCTGTTCGACTATAAGCCGCGACTGAATAGCGAGCATGGCCAGGAGTTACCGGACTCCGTGCGTCGGGGCCAGCGGCTGACAGGTATGTCTACGAGTCAGGCCAGCTTTCCCCTGGCAGGATCGCCGTTCGAATTTAAGCAGCACGGTGAAAGCGGTGCCTGGTTTAGTGAAACGGTGCCTCATATGGCGTCCATTGCAGACAAGCTGTGTTTCATAAAAACGATGTATACGGAGGCTATAAATCACGGTCCCGGCGTAACTATGATGCTGTCGGGATCTCAACTTCCAGGGCGTCCAACAGCAGGTTCCTGGCTTTCTTATGGCTTGGGTAGT
>CALGUT010000787.1 GCA_937920335.1 uncultured Opitutales bacterium | reverse complement strand
CAATAGCGCTGGCATCAACTTCCGCGGACCTATCGATGAGATTGCGATGGAAGACTTTCAGAAAGTGATGGAAGTAAATGTAACAGGCACGTGGCTAGGTTGTAAGGCGGTCACACCGTTTATGAAAAAGCAGGAGTATGGTCGTATTGTTAATATTTCCTCCATTTTTGGTGCGGTCGGTTTTGGAGATCGCACACCGTATACGGCCAGTAAAGGCGCGGTCTTAAATATGACCAAGGCGCTGGCGATCGAGCTAGCTCCTTGGAAAATTACGGTCAATGCCATGCTTCCTGGACCCTTCGCTACGGAGATGAATCTTCCGCTTCTTGATGATCCCGAGAAATATAAGACCTTTGTTTCCAATATTCCATTAGCCCGCTGGGGAGAATTGTCGGAAATTGGAGGTCTTGCGCTTTTCTTGTCATCAGACGCATCGTCTTTCTGCACCGGTGGATCCTACTCAGTCGACGGTGGTTGGACGGCTAAGTAGTATAATTACCTTAAAACGAAACTTTAGGAATAATTCTCGGTCTTCAAACTTCGAATCAATGAAGCTCTTTCGAGAGTTTCTTCTATAACTCCAAGGTTTGACGCCAGTTTAAAATCATCAACACAACTCATTATGATAAAATCAAAACTACTCACATCTGTCCTGGTTCTTCTCGGGCTCACCGTCTCTGTTTTCGGAGGGGGCCACAAAGCCAGCGAACAACTATCCACATTTCACAAATCGTTCCTTCAGCAGTATAACGCCGAGACCGGTAAACTCGTAGATCTGGCCAATGCCTTTTCAGACGAAGGCTTCGAATGGCGTCCGGCCGAAGGAATTCGCTCAGTTCGCGAATCGATCCTCCACGTAGCAGGTGCTAATTACTTTATTGGCAGCAAGCTGGGTAAAGCCATGCCTGAAGGAATTAATCCTCGTGCCTTCGACAAGACCGTTACCAGCAAAGCTGAAACAATTAAGGTTCTCGAAGAATCCCTGGCGTTTGCCAAAGCGGCCGTGAAAGGCGTAAGCGAAGAAGATCTCAGCGAAGAGCTTAGCATGTTTGGTCAAGACTTCACCAAGATGGGTGTGGTTCTGCTTATCGGTGGACACGCCTATGAGCACCTTGGTCAGTTGATTGCTTACGCTCGTTCGTCCGATGTGGTTCCACCCTGGAGCAACTAAGAGACGTTTAGCCTTTTAATGACAACGGCACCTGCGCAATCGGGTGCCGTTTTTTGTTTTTTCTTGGCAACTGCAGCCTTGCAGCAGCATCCTGACCACCCATGGCTCAAGTCTATTTCTACTATTCGGCAATGAATGCGGGCAAGAGTACGTCCTTGCTACAATCGAGTTATAATTACCGGGAGCGGGGTATGGAGACGCTGTTGCTAAAGCCGCAGATTGATCAGCGGGAAGGCGGCGGAAAAATCGTTTCTCGTATCGGATTAAGCGGCGAAGCGCATGAGTTTTTGAATACGGATGATTTACTTCAGCTTGTTTCAGAGGCGTGCGAGTCGAAGCAGTTGGCCTGTGTGCTTATTGATGAGTGTCAGTTCTTAACCCGATTGCAGGTGGAGCAGCTTTGTAGTGTCTCGGACGAACTGGGGATACCGGTTCTCTGCTATGGTCTGCGTACGGATTTTCAAGGGAAGCTATTTGAGGGTAGTTCAGCGCTTCTCGCTTGGGCGGATCGTATTCATGAACTGAAGACGATTTGTCATTGCGGAAAGAAGGCGACGATGAATCTTCGGATGGGGCCGGACGGCAAGGCGGTCAAAGAAGGGGCTCAGGTTGAGATCGGAGGCAACGAACGTTATGTCGCGCTTTGTAGAAAGCACTGGCGTGAAATGATGAGCTGAGTGGATGCGATAGTCGAAGTGGCTTCACATGGATCTTGAGTTCATACCGTACAAGGTATAGGGGTTTTAAGTAATGAGATACTTCGCTCTTTCACTCACTTTTATACTTACACTCTCGCTCACTCTCCAGGCGCAGACTCCTTCAGGACAGAAATCGCCCGCGTTGTCCCCGGGCAGCGCCAAGTCTGTTGGGATGTCTGCAGAACGTCTGGCGCGTATCGATGCGATGGCTGAGTCAGCCGTTGAGGGTGGCGATGTTCCGGGTGTGGTGGCATTGGTGGCGCGCAATGGAAAGATCGTTTATCACAAAGCCTTTGGCGTGGCCGATAATACCACCGGGCGGGAGCTTAAGAAGGACGATATATTTCGCATCGCTTCTCAGACCAAGGCAATTACTTCGACGGCGGTGATGATGTTATGGGAGGAGGGGCATTTTAAATTGGATGATCCGATTTCCAAATGGATCCCTGAGTTCAAGCATGCCCAAGTTCTTGATAAGTATAACTTCACAGCTGGCACCTACACCACCATTCCAGCCAAGAGTGAGATTACGATCCGGCAGCTACTGACGCATTCCTCTGGTTTGGGCTATGGGCTTATCGATGGGGATGAACGTATAAAGCTGATCTACAAACAAGCCGGTATCACGGATTTGTTTACAACGGAATCGGTAACCATAGCGGATAGCGTAAAGAAGCTGGCGAAGCTTCCGCTGCATTTTCATCCCGGGGACGAATACCGTTACTCTGAAGGCTTGGATGTCTTGGGCTATTTTATCGAAATTTTATCGGGTATGACCTTCGAGGAGTTCCTTCGAACGCGCCTGTTTGAACCACTTGGCATGAAGGATACCTATTTTTATCTGCCGGATAACAAAGCCAAGCGCCTAGTCACCGTTCAAAAACCCGAAGACGGTAAGTGGGTTAAATACACGGGGCAACCGGATTACTACGACGCCGATTATCCCATCAAGGGCGCGAAGACCTTTTTCAGCGGGGGAGCTGGTCTTTCCAGCACGGCTTACGATTACGCGACCTTTCTGCAAATGTATCTCAATGGAGGCGAACTGAACGGTATGCGCTTTCTCAGCCGAACGACGATTGCGACGATGATGGCTGAGCAAATGGATATGGGTAGCACTACCAGTCACTATGGTTTAGCATTTGGTGTGCTCACAAAAGAGGGAGTTGCCGTTGGGGGGCAAGGTGGTGACGGCACATTTACTTGGGGTGGTTATTTTAATTCCCAGTACTTTGCTGATCCTAAAGAAAACATTATAGGAGTGATTTTAAAACAAACCCGGTATCAGAACAATGATGACACGAGTTGCAGTTTAAGCAGTTGGTCTTTCAGGCCGTCGATGACTAGCGTTCAAGTTTTGAATTTTAAAGTCAATCGCTGCTCATGAAACGACTTTGTGTGGTGAGTTTTCTGGCGCTTGCACTGTCTCTTTTTACGCAGACAGCATCCGCAGTAAAATCCTCTTTGCTGAGTGAGGGGTCGCCAGCAAGTTTAGGGTTATCTCCCGAGCGAATGTCGAGAATAGATGCCATGGCGGAATCTGCTATTGAGGATGGCGATGTCCCCGGACTAGTGGCTTTGGTTGTTCGGAATGGTCAGATAGCCTATCACAAGGCTTTCGGGGTAGCGGATATTGAAAGCGGACGTGAGCTTAAAAAGGACGATATCTTTCGGATATTTTCTCAGACGAAAGCCATTACAGCCACAGCAGTCATGATGTTGTGGGAGGAAGGGACGTTCAAACTCGATGACCCGATTTCAAAGTGGATTCCAGAGTTTAAGGATCCTCAGGTATTGGTTGACTATAATTATACGGCGGGGACCTATACTACTATTCCGGCTGAGCAGGAGATTAGTATTCGGCACCTGCTGACCCATTCGTCTGGAATAGGTTATGGAGTCATTGATGGAGATAAACGTATGCGGCTTATTTATAAGGAGGCTGGGATCATTGAAGCCGTGACGCATGAGCCGGTTTTGATTGCCGACAATATAAAACGGTTGGCAGAACTACCGCTTCACTTTCATCCTGGAGAGCGATACTCGTATTCCATGGGGCTCGACGTGCTTGGGTATTTTGCAGAGCTTGTTTCAGGAATGCCGTTGGACGAATTCTTTTCCACACGTATCTTTGAACCGTTGGGAATGAACGATACCTATTTCTATTTACCGGAAGATAAGGTGGATCGTCTGGTGGGCCTTTATGAGCCGGCGGATGGAAAGTGGGTAACCTCATTAGGAGACGGGGCCATAGATCCAGACTATATGTTCAAGGGAGCAAAAAGCCTGTTCAGTGGGGGCGGTGGTTTGCTCAGTACCACAACGGACTACGCAAATTTTCTGCAGATGTATTTGAACGGGGGTGAACTCAATGGCACCCGTCTCCTTAGTCGAACCACGATTGAGACGATGATGCAATCCGGGGTGAAGCTGTCCCCTACAGGTCGATATAGTTTGGCATTTAGTGTATTGAACGAAGAGGGAGTAGCGGCCGGTGGCCTTGGCAGCGAAGGCACTTTCAGTTGGGGAGGTGCAGCGAATACACAGTACT
>CALGUT010000786.1 GCA_937920335.1 uncultured Opitutales bacterium | reverse complement strand
TTCGATGCGTGGTTTGGGTTCTATGATTTGGAACTGTACTCGAATTTTACCTACTTCCTGAATGATCCGGTGAATGGAGATCAGTTCGAACAGAATGATGGAAGGTATTTTGGCGGATTTAACTATGCCAGGACTACTGAGCATGAGTTGAGCGGGTTGGAAAGCGAAACGAAAATTGGCGTTCAAACACGATATGACTGGATTAGCGACCTTGGGCTCTACCTCAGTCAAGATAACCGGAGGCTGAAAACGGTTCGCAAAGACGATATCGACAGCGGTAACATCAGTGTATTCGCTGAAAACGAAACCCAGATAAGTGATACCTTTAAAGCCGGGTTCGGCGTTCGGGCCGACTATTTTACCTTCGATGTTGAGAGTGATAATCCTTTAAATTCTGGTGACAAGAGTGACGAAATCATCAGTCCAAAATTGAACCTGGTTTTTGGGCCATGGAACGAAACGGAATTTTATGTGAATGCTGGTTTCGGATTTCATAGCAATGATGCCCGCGGTGTTACGATCGCGGTCGATCCGAATGATGGGGTAACCCCCGTTGATCCAGTAGACCCGTTGGTGCGTACCAAGGGAGCGGAATTGGGAGTCCGGACCTCGGTTGCGGAAACCTCGACTTTTACCGGAACACTCTGGTATCTAGAGAGTGATAGTGAACTGGTCTTCGTCGGTGATGGAGGAGCGACAGAGCCCAGTGACGGATCTGAGCGTTGGGGAATCGAAATTACCTATTATTGGCGTCCAAACGATTGGTTGGCGGTGGATGCAGAATACGCATTCGTTGATGCAAAGTTCGTAGGTGTAGATCCAGGGTTTAGCCAGATTCCCAATTCGATCGATCATTCAGCTGCAGCCGGAATCACCTTCGATGGGGGAGCCGGTTGGTTCGGTAGTTTAAGGGCCCGTTACTTTGCTCCGAGGCCGTTGGAAGAGAGTGGGCAGGTTGAATCGAAAGATAGTCTAATGGTGAACGGCCGTATCGGTTATCGTCAGAATAACTGGGAAGTGGGCTTGGACATTCTGAATATGCTGGATGGTAATGATATCGACATTGAATACTACTACGAAAGTCGGTTGCCAGGGGAATCTGCTGGGGTGGAGGATATTCATTTTCATCCCGTTGAGCCCAGACAGGCTCGCGTCTATGCGCTACTGCGCTTCTGAACGTGTGGGTGAAGAACTCTCAATTGGCAGTGAATCTGGCCATTAGGGGGTTTCAAGTAACTGAGATACGGGAAGGTCGTTACCTTCCGATGGGTCATACTGCAGTCGACGGGTTTCAAAGAGAGTTGCTATTGGAGGAACAATAGACCATTCGTTGTGAAGAAATTTACAGTATCGATCTGCTCATCTTTTTTATCCGCACCTATGAAATTCATCACGCTTTCCTTTCTGGTTGTAACACTCTTTCTTTTTGGCTGCTCAGGTGGAGCTCAGAAGTCCGGCGAAATCAAGTGGACGGTTAAGCAATTGGCTTTAGACGCCAATGAGGGAGTCGCGGTTGCAGATTTCAATGGAGATGGCTTACCTGATATTTCTGCAGGGCGTAATTGGTACCCGGCGCCGGATTATATCGGTCAACCGCTTCGTTCGTTTGATGATTGGAATGGCTATGTAGAATCCAATGGAGATTTTGCCTACGATGTAAATAAGGACGGCCTTATGGACATTGTGGCTGGGTCATTCTTGCCGACTCAAGTATACTGGTATGAGAATCCCGGACCGGATAGACTGGCTTTGGGGCATCTGTTTATAAAACACTTTCTTACAGATACGGGGCTGAGTAATAATGAAGCTTCCATGATGCACGATATCAATGGCGATGGGGTTCCGGAATGGATAACCAATAGCTGGAAAAAGGATAACGTGATGGCCGTGTGGTCTTTTGATTCCGAGGAGCAGGATGTACAGGTGCGCAAAGGAAACAAGGTAGTTACAGAAAAGCAATGGGTGCCCATCTTGAAGAAACACGTTCTGGGTGAATCAGGAAATGGTCATGGTATGGCATTTGGAGATCTTAATGGAGATGGTCGAGAAGACGTGATGGTCGGTATGGGATGGTACGAAAGGCCAGGGGGAGATCCGTTGGCGCAACCGTGGATCTGGCATCCTCACGGCGGAGAAAATTGGCACGCATCGGTTCCTTGTCTGGTGCGAGATATGAACGGAGATGGCATCAACGATCTCATTTGGGGTAAAGGCCACGATTATGGACTTTTCTGGTGGGAAGGTAAAGGTGTTGATGTGAACGGACAACCCCAATGGGAAGAGCACCTCATCGACGATTCGTTTTCACAGCCTCACGCGCTTCATTGGGCCGATATTGATGGTGATGGCGAAGATGAATTGATAACCGGAAAACGAGTCTTCGCCCACAATGGCAAGGACGCCGGCGGGACAGATCCCTCCGTCGTTTACTATTATGAGTGGAACAAGGCGGAGAGCACTTTTGAGCGTCATACGATCGATGACTCTGGTTATGTCGGGATTGGTTTGCAGATCCGTACCCATGATCTGGATGCGGATGGAGACCTCGACCTTGCCTTGGCTGGGAAAACCGGAACCTATATTTTGTTTAATGAGGGGCGCTAGGACTGTTGTCCTCTATGAGAAGAACTGATTGGCCGAAACGGTTAACTGGGCTGGATGTGTCGCGTGCATTCGCTTCGCTGGCTGTAGTACTGTTTCACTGGCCACATCTGGCAGGTGCTCTGGCGGTGGATGACGATCTGAAACTTCGTGTAAGTCAGCCGTTTTACGGCGTATTCAAGCTCTTCTATGAATCTGGCCACCTGGGAGTTCAATATTTCTTTCTCTTGTCCGGATTCATATTTTTCTGGTTGTATAATGAGTCGATCCGCGGTCGGAAGACGTCGGTTTCTGTGTTTTGGATACAGCGATTTTCGAGGTTATATCCGCTGCATTTCATAACGCTCGTTATGGTCGCCGTGCTGCAGCTCGTGTACGTTTCGAGAGTTGGAGATTACTTCGTATATGGGCACAATGACTTGTATCATTTTGTGCTACATCTCGGTTTCGCATCTGCATGGGGAATTCATGAAGGGTGGTCATTTAACCATCCCGTATGGTCAGTTTCCATAGAAGTCGTTCTTTACGCTGGATTCTTCGTTATGGCGTTTCTGGGACTGGGTCGAAAGTATCTGTGTTTGCTGGCGAGTTGCGGTGCTATGGGATTATCTCCCTACTTTTCGAATCCTGTTTTTGTCGGTGCTGCCATGTTCTTCTTTGGAGGGTTTATTCTCCACGTTATTTCCGAAGAAAAAGGAAGTGACAGACGCGCGTTAATAATTGTCAGCCTCGTTGCATCTATTTCCTGGGTGTTAGTATTTCTGAATGTATATGTTATAAATTTCACTGAATGGTTGAGCCCTTTGGATCTTTTTGGGCTGCGCTTGGATCGGCTCTTTGTCCAGTATATTCTGTTTTCATCTACGGTGGCGGCGCTTGCTTTATGGGAGATTCACCGAGGAGAATTGCTGGGTAGGTTGAGTTGGATGGGGAACATAACCTATTCTACTTATCTCCTTCATTTCCCGCTATTGTTAACGTTTGCTCTCTTATATCGCTTCGGTTGGTTGCCTGAGAATTTTTATCTACGACCACTCTTCCTGGTTCTGTTTTTCTTAATACTAATCCCGGCTTCCTATTCGGTATATATTAAGATTGAGAGACCGACTCAAAACTGGCTGAGGGCTAAGCTGGGAAGATCCAAATAAAATTCGATATCAACCAGTGAGGATCTACTGGGCTCTAGCTTTAATTTCGAATGCCCGTCTCGGGTTTTCGATGAGTAGTTGATCCATATCTCGTTGGCTGAATCCTTCTTCTCGCAATCGGGGAATCAGCGTTGTTGATATGGCTGTGTAAGGTCGAAAGTTTCCACCCTCTGGCTCGCCGGGGCGGTACCATCCCGCATCATGTGAGATGAGCACGCGGTCTAAAAGACCTGCCTCTTTGAGTGCCAGTATACCTGTTGTTACAAAATCAATGCGCTCGTCACTGTCGGTTACGTTATCGATGGAGACCCAAAGGCCCAGCTTGGCTGCTTTGACCTGGTTCTCAGG
>CALGUT010000785.1 GCA_937920335.1 uncultured Opitutales bacterium | reverse complement strand
CCTAGGGCAGGGAAGTATATTGCGATAGACGAGTCGTAATCTGGGCGGAGAGTTGGACGTTATTCCAACACTCCGTTTGTTGTTAGGACCTGCAGGTTGTGGACGTACTTCACCGCAGGGTTTTGGTAAGTCCAGACGATTTGTTTATCCCGATTTACTTCAATCATCTTGAGTCCGTCTTCCGCTTGGTTTCCGTAACAAGAGACAAGGAAGTTACCACTCCTTAGAACCTGTAATCCGCAGACATCCTGTAAGACTCCGTCTAGTTCCTCGGAGGGCAGGTGCCAACTGATCTCTCCAGCTTTATCGAACACCACGATACGGTTACCAGAGGCGCAGGTGATAACGGTTGATCCGTCTTCAAGCCGAGCGGCTGCGAATGAACCATTCATCGCTTCTGGTCCTCCGAGCTCTGGATGATCGAGGCGAAAGGTATGAATTACGTTTCCCTGTTTGTCGTACTCTTTGACAAACGGCATGATACGGTGTGGCACGAGGTAGTTTCCATTCGGAAGCTTTCTGCCCATGCGGGACTGCATGTGAATATTGTCTGTTTCTGGTTGGATGGGAATTACAGCAGTCACCTGTCCGTCGATGTTTACCTCAACCAGTCTCGGGTGTTCACCGAGCTCAGTGACTACAGTCTGACCGTCCGGCATGCGTTGAGCGCTCATGATTTCGCGGTTTAAGGATTGGGTGTAAGTCCAGATGATTTCCTTGGCGTTTGTAACCTCAATGACCCGTTTGGGATACGTGATGAGGTAGTTACCGTTTTCTAGTTTGGTGATATCCTTCGAACGGTCATCGTATTCCCAGACTATCTTATCCTGTTCATCAAATTCGAAGGTCTTGGGGCCGCTAATCACTACGGAATGTCGAATCCCGAAGTTACTGTTTTGTTGGCTCCACAAGGGAGCAGTTATGAAGGCGCAAAGAAGTATACAAATTTTCATGGGCTGATGAATGAAGCGTTAACGAAATTTGTGACCGCACGGACCTGAGAGTCTATTTGGTCTCTGAGTCGGAGGTGAAGGTCATTCGGGTGAATGGACATACGGAGCGTTTTTGAGCCTCTGGTTGCGGCATTTTGTTGGGCTTGATTCCAGAAGCGCAGAAAGGTTTTCCGAAACCAGGTATCGGCTTCGTAACCGGTGAGAGCGAGGCGTTCTAGCTTAAATGTGCTACCTTGCTTTCGAAGCATGCCACGAGTTGTCTCAATGTGTTCGAAGGGTGCGTTGGCCAGGTCCGCTTTCGATAGAGGACCGAGAGCCCAGGCGGGTGGAACGTATAGAGAGGGAGCCGGTAATTCATTTTCTACAAACCAATTCCGTGATCTGTGGAGAAGCTCGAGGATCTGGTGAGAATCCAAATCAAGGTGTTCAGCAACGTTGCGTGAGATGAGAGCCGCATGGATACGGTGTGAGAGTCTACGAGGCCGTGTGTGATGAAACCAGCCATGGGCCGCTAGCTCATGCCCTTTGGCAGACAAACCGCGAATCCGGTCAAGCTGTTGCGTGGTCCATGGCTTGCCGGGAACCACTAGCAAGGTGACGGGTGGGACAGATCGTTCGTCCAGCCATTTCAAGATATGCTCAACCCGATCCATCGTTTCGGGCATGAGGTCATGAATGGATACATAGGCCCTCACTGCAGTTACCTACTTGGTGTATCGTGCCAGGACTTCCGCCCATTGGAAAATGGTGTCGCGATTGAGCTGCTCTGCTGCTTTGCGCGCGGTAAAAGCCTTTTTCTGTAGAGTATCTGCGGGGAGCTTGATCAGCTTTTGTATCGCCTCGGTGAGTGTTTCATCAGGACTGATGACAAATAATCCATCTTTGAGTGACGGCCAATCGTGGATTCCAGCATTTGCTGATACCAAGGCTGGACGCCCCCGGGCCAATGCTTCAAAGGCCACCGTTCCAAAGGTTTCAAGAATGGATGGAAGCAGAAGAAAGCTGGAGTTATCAAGGAGCTCTATTAGTTCTTCGCGTTTGAGCCAACCCCGGAAGCTTACATTACTGAGTTTTTCAGCTGAAGCCTCAAGCTTGCTGCGAAGCGGGCCGTCGCCTCCGATAACAAATTCTATATCTGGAAAGTGTGCTGCCGCTTCGATAACGAGATGTACATTCTTTTCCGGGGCAAGCCGTCCAGCAAAGCAGATACGCGTAACAACCGGTGGGGCGGCGACCATGGGTGTATTGAGGAAGGCTGGCTCAAGAGGTGTACCCATGACTTCGATACTTGGTGCTCCCAGTTCTTCCACGTCCGACTGGAGTTTCGAGTTATTTATCAGGACGGTGGCGCTTCGTTTGCAGAGAATTTTGTTGATTGTGCGCAGCACTCCGTTGGCAAACCAACGCGAGAATGGTTTCCAGTAGATACGGGCCAGGTGTTCGAAGTCCGTATGGAAGGCGGTAATGAACTGGGCACCTGAACGTTTAGCCAGGTAGAGGCCGAGTAATCCGAAAGGCCCTGGCGTGATGGCTACCACGATGGTCGGGTTTAACTTTTTGTAGCCTCTGCGAACACGAAATACGTTCGGTGTGACCAGGCGTTGTGAAGGATCTCCCGGCATGGGAAGCGAGAGGAAATCTTGTCCTTTGCGGGGTAGGGGTTGGAAGATTTCCAATTTCTCCAAGTGAGGCTCTAGCTGGCCCGCCAAGTCGTAATAATAAGCGCCAGCACCGTTTCGCTCAGGCATCGAGTCAGAAAAGAACGCAACTCTTACCTTGGATGCGTCGATTTCAGGATTTGAGACGGATTCGTCGTAGTCGTTTGGTTCGGGGCTGTCTTCTTCCTGGGGTTTTTGCATGGGAAATCAGATCGAGATGCGTTGTTTGGCTTTAAGGATCTCCTGATAACAGGGTTCAATGCAAACTTTCATTCTTTCAGAATCGATAGGAAAGTTACTAATCCGATGTTTATGGCTACTCGGTTTCGAAGGTTTCATAGAGCGTAAGTGTTGGAGATCGCAGCTTTCTCCGAAACCCAGACGTTCAGCGGCGTTTGCGATCAGGTTTCCGGCGTTTAGTCTGAGATCAGTCTGCTCCAGAATGGCGATAGCATCCTCGTTTGAGGCCTCTTGGAGAAAGCTGTTAATAGACCGGTAGCTGTGTTCGAAGGTGGTTAACATCAAGGCTGAGGTGTGTTCGCCATTCGGATCGCTTCCGAATGCGCTTCGGGCGCCTTCTAATGAGCTGAGCTGAGAGCTGAGAGCTCTTTCGGGGTCCCTGACACAGACCATGAATGAACCGTCTGGATATTTTTTTTGCAGGAAAGGTAGCCAGGTTGAAAAGGCAGCATTTTTTGAGAGGAGCCTGTTGTCTGCACCTGAGCAATAGAGGTGTTTTTGCAGGCATCGGTGATAGCCGTTGAGGAGGCGTTCTCTATGTTCAACTGGCATTTCGTCGAGCTTACCGAGCGATCTCAGATAGGTCGAAAAAGGAAACGCAAATACGAGTAAGAAGCAGCCACCAACAGGAAGGAGCGCCAGATAGTCTTCTTCGGGACTGGAGAGCCCTACTTCATGAATATCGTCTAATGCTCCTGTGAATCTGCTCAGGGTTTTGTGGATAAGCTTCAATAGGTAACCCCCGAGAGCTGCATCCATATGGGCCGCCATTCGAAGGCACTTACGCTCGGTGATGGAGGGCGCAAGGATTGCTTCCCAGGTTTTGAAATAGGTAAAATTATCCGAGTTTTCCGCGATGGTGCGGTGTACGAAGGTTGTTCCGCTTCTCGGAATACCTGAAATAAATACGGGAGCCTTGACTTCAATCTTACGATAAGTCCCGAACAGGACTTCATCGATGAGCAATCCTACCCAGTGAATGAATTGAACGGCGATTATTGCTGGTAGCACCAATAACAAGAATACGAGGCGAGCGAAAGAGAGGGGGGCTCCGGGATGAGCTCCCGGCCAGATTGAGCATATGAACCAACCGAGGTAACGCCCCAGGCTGTGAATAAGTTGAATAAGCATCTGGGGTCAGTTATCGAAGACCATTTTCTTGGAAAAGAAAAAGTTAAAGGTCATTCCGACCATCCCTCCGACCCAGACCCCGAGTAATGGCAAGGTGGCTGAGGCAGCGACTTGTCCGCCCATGGATTGGCCCCATATAAGAACCACGGCGTAAACTGCTATGTTTAAGACTCCTCCTACGGCGTGCACACTGTAGTGCCTGAGGAGCGAGTGCCACAATGCCCGTCCGGTTTCGAGATGATGAAAGGTGAAGTAGCGGTTGAGTACGTAACCCGCCGCCATTGAGGTGGATAATGAAATAACACGTCCGATATACTCGTTAACACTGAATGCGAGCAATAGATAGAGGACTCCGGCATCACTCACTGAGATCGTTGCTCCAACACTGGCGAACCGCAGGAAGGTCGCCTTGGTACTAGGAGAGCGATGGATTCTGCCGAGAAGTTTTAACATCGAAGGGTAGTATAAAACCGCGAGTGCTGATGACCGTCAAATCTGAAACCGACGACTACTATTTGGCTCATGTCTTACCGTCTGACTACTCGAAAAACTTTTTATCGCATTTTTCGCAGGAAGTGATCTAGGTTGATGGTCTTCCTCCATTTATGCCTCCCCAAAACTCAGAAGAAAGTAATTGGTTTGTCGAAAACCTCCTCCCCCATGAAGCTATGCTGCGGGCTTGGCTGGAAAGTCGCTTTCCACCCAGTTGTGATATCGACGACATTATTCAGGACGCGTATGTCCGTGTGTTAGATGCCAGAAAAAAGGGGAAACTGCGTTCGCCCAAGGCATTCCTGTTTGCGACTTCCAGGAATTTGGCGATCGATAGACTCAGGCACCTGAAAGTAGCGAAAAACGAATCTTTAGTGGAAAATGACCTCTCGGACGTCTGGGATGAGAACATGGGAATCCCCGAGACAGTCGCTCGAAATCAGGAGTTGGAAATTTCTTCCCAAACTATAATCGTGGGACTGAAACAGGTTGGATTTCCCCAAATCTGCTACGATTTTCAGCCCTAAATGCGGAATCATGGCTCTGTCACAACCTCCACCTTGCCCCAGAAGGCAAATTCCGATGACCAGTCGTTGGCCCTGTTTTCGATTTCGAGGTCGACGTGTTTCCCCACGAATTCGGTGAGGTCGAGTTCGAGTTCGAGCCACTCACTTTTCACCGTTTCATAACTCACGATCTGATTGTGAATGACTTTTTTGTTCGCAAGGACACTAGCTTCTTCCAAAAAAAGTCGGGAACTTTCGCTCTCCCCAATACATACTCCCAGTGATGACTCCCGATGACACGCCGCACGACCCCTCTCCGCCGCACTCCGCGGAGCGACAGGAAGAATTCGTCTTGCTCCTGAATGAAGCCCATGGACTTCTACTCCGCTACGTCATGTCCCTGGTTGCCAATCGCCACGATGCGGAAGACGTCCTTCAGCGCGCCAGTCTCGTGATGTGGCGGCGCTTCCACACTTTCGAGGCAGGTACCGACTTCACCGCCTGGGCCACCACGGTCGCCTTCTACGAAGCGAAAAACTTTCAGCGCCTGACAGGCCGATCCCGCTTGAAATTCGACGACGAACTCATGCAAATCCTCGCCGCCGAACGAGTGGAACACGTCAAACGTTGGAACCCGCGAACCGATGCCCTCGAGCTGTGCATGGCCAAGCTAGGCGCATCCAATCGAAAACTGATCGATGCCATTTATACAAACGGCCCAAGCCGTCGAAAATGCACGCGAACAAGGGCGTGCACCCAAAACCATTTACAATAAACTCAATGTCATCCGACGCGCCCTCGCCGATTGCGTACAACGCCAGATGATGGAGGCAAGCCCATGAACTCAAGCCAACCCCTAGAATGGCACCGGCTCTTTAACGCCGCCCTCAATAATCAGCTCAATGAGCAAGACAAAGCGCAAATGACGGCGCTCCTCAAATCCAATGCCGAAGCCCGACAACTCTGGTTTCTCTACTCGGACCTCGAATGCTCACTGCCGGAACAAAAGCTCCCTACTCTGGCTGAAACCCGAGATGGCAAACGTTCCTTTTTCTCCTGGGTCCCCCTCACTGCAGCGGCAGCAGGCGTAATGGTCGGCCTCTTCGGAGCCACCGTCGCCTTCGCCTACGCTCTCCCCAAGCCAATCCAACTCGCGTTGCATCTGGAAAATCCGACCTTCGAAGCACCACGCACCCCGTTGTTCAGTGAGCCGACAGCCGGCTTTGGCTTTTGGTGGGGTGCCGGTGAAATCGTATCGGCTCAATCCAAGGTCAATCCCGCTGAAGGAAAACAAATGGTCCAATTCCATCCTTCGGAACTAAGACCCGCTTCCTGGGGTGCCTTCACTTCTTCAGCAAAGGTTTCGCAGGTCATCGACTTGCGAGAATGGCGCGATCAACTCCGCGACGGCAACGCCACTGCCCTTTGGTCGGCTAAATTCAACAGCGGCCCCCAAAGGGATCCACGCAAAACCACTTTCCGCGTCGATTTACGCGCCTACTCAGGAGAGCTGACCCTCTTGGAAAAACCTTGGATAGAACGCGAAGACCAGGAACTGGCCCACAGTCTCAGCAGAACCATCGATGATGATGACCCTTCGACCTGGCAGGCCTCTTCAGGAAAGATTATCCTACCTCCCGATAGCGACTTCCTCTTGGTCGAATTAAAACTCTTCCAAGCAGATCGTAGCGGCGATCAAATCAACATGCCGCAAAACCAACAATTTGTAGACGATATCCAATTCTCGATTCACACCGATCCATCCCTGGCGCAGACTCCTTCCAATCCCTAATTTTTCCAAATCACTTCCATGCAACGCAGAACCTTTCTCAGATCGGCCGGCCTCTCCCTCGCCATTCCACTACTGGAGTCGCTGACGCCCTTGCGGCTCCTCGCTGCCGGCCCCGCCAAACCCCCTACCCAACGACTGGTCACGATCGGAAGCTACCTCGGTTTTCACCTCCCCAGCTTCAGTCCCACCCAAAAAGGACGCCAGTACGCAATGTCGCCCGTGCTAAAGCCCCTCGAAGATCTTCGAAAAGACTTCAGCATTTTCTCGGGGCTCGATCACCGAGCTCCCAATGGACATAAAAATTGGAAAAATTACCTGACCGGCAAAAGCACGCCATCGATCTCCTTCGACCAAATCGCCGCTAAGGCCATCGGAGAACAGACGCGCTTCGAATCCCTCCAAGTCACCTGCGGTTCCTTCGGCGACAGCCTGATGAGCTTCACCAAAGAAGGCATCCCCCTTCCCGCCATCGATCGCCCCAGCGTGCTCTACAAACATCTTTTCAGCTCCGGCACCGACAAGGCCCGCATGGACTACCTGCTCGATAGCGGCGGCAGCGTGCTCGATCTCGCGCTCGACGAAGCCTCCACGCTCCAACGTGAAGTGACCAACCGCGACGCCGCGAAGCTCGACGAATACTTCACCTCCGTCCGTGAAGTGGAAAAGAAACTACAGAAGCGACGCGAATGGCTCAAGGTCCCCACCCCGAAAGTGGATTTCCAACTACCGGAGTTCGACCCCGTTGCGCCAGATCTGTCACTCGAGTGCGAAAGCATCATGTACAATTTGATGGCCCTCGCCCTCGAAACCGATTCCACCCGCGTCATCTCGTTCCTCCTTCCCGGCCAAGGACAGGTCTTCACCATCGACGGCGAAAAACTCAGCGCCGGCTACCACGGTCTTTCTCATCACGGCAACGACCCCGCCAAAATTTCCGAATTCAATCGCGTCGGCCAAGAACACGTCATGCGCTTCGGAAATTTCCTTCGCCAGCTAAACGAAAAGAAGGACATAGAAGGGAAACCGCTGCTCGACACCACCGCAGTCCTCTTCGGAAGCGGTATGGGGGATTCGAATACACACAACAACAGTCAGCTTCCTATCGTCCTAGCTGGCGGTGCCTTTAAACACGGCGCCCACCACGACATCGATCGCGAAAACGAATCCAAGTCGACGCCTTTGCTCGGCGACCTTTTCCTCACCGTCCTCGAGTCGATGGGTCTGGAAGAAGATTCCTTCGCGAAAGCGAATCGAAACATGAACGACTACCTTCTCTAGGGCATGCGCCATTTACTCCTTCCCTTCCTAGCGGTCCATGGTCTCAGCCAATCGCACGCCGCCCCCGAGCCGCTCCCAGACCTCGCCTACGACTTCATAAGCGAGTACTGCATCAATTGCCATGACGACGATAGCGCCAAGGGCGATATGGTTCTCGACGGCGACAGCATCAACTGGAGCGACTGGCACGACGCCGAACGCTGGACCAAGGTGCACGCCATGCTCGAATCAGGCGATATGCCGCCTGAAAAAGAAGACCAACCTTCCGCCACGGAACGCGCGGCTCTGCTCGACTGGCTCGACACCACTCTGACCGAAAACGTCCAGCCCGGCGGGACCGTCATCCGCCGCCTCAATCGCCAAGAGTACGAGCAAACCGTGTCTGACACGCTCGGCATTCCCTTCTCCGTCCCCAACTCCTTCCCACCCGACACCGAATTTCACGGCTTCGACAATATCGGCGAAGGCCTGATCCTCTCCCCACCCCTGATGGAACAGTACGTCCACCTGGCGACCGCCGCCGCCGACTTGCTCCTCCCTCCCGCTAAGAAGACGAAAGAGATCGCCTCCCAAAGCTACCCAATCGGGCCTGGCGACTTCACCCTCAATTTCACCACCGGACACGAGATCGACGGCATCCTACGTATGGTCGATTCGAGAGCCCCTTTGGCCCGTAGCTCCGTCTGGCCCAACCGTTTTGAAGCCCGAGCCAGCGGCATCTACGAAGTGGAGGTCGATCTCTCGGCCTTCAAAGCGACACAAGGTCATGTACCCATTGTTCACCTACTGGCGCGTAATACCGCCAATAGCGCCTTCCAAAAAACCTACGAATTGAAAACGCTGGCCACCTTTAAAGTCGATAGCGACGCCCCGCAAACCTTTCGAGCTTCCGTCTCGCTCGAACGCGGCGAAACCGTCGTCATCCACTACGAAAACGGCCCCGTAGCTGGCGACCAGGTGTGGGTACAGACTGGACAAGAGAAAACCAAATATGAAGCGTACATCGCTCAGCTCCTCTTGGACGCCTTCCGCGAGGACCCTGCGCTCGGCGCCGCTTGGATGAAGGTCGGCTACGAACGTTCCTTTAGAGGCTGGTCCTGGTGGGATAAAATTGAAAAGGCCCTCCAACAAGGCGATCTCGATGTCGCCTCCTTCGATCCCGAATCCCCAGAAGTCAAAGCTTTCGCCGATCAAATGTCGAAACGCGGTACCAACACCGTGGAGACGATCGACTGCATGCATTTTTTTAAAGGACCCGGCGTCGACATTCACCAAATGACCTTCACCGGCCCCACCCGCCTCATCGATGATGAAGCCACCCTTGCCCAGAAAAAACGCACGGGCCGCTTCCTCAAAGGACGCGACGGTCGCGACGACCGCTCCTATACTCAGGCCACCCTTCGCCCCACGCTCGACAAAGCCTTTCGTCGGCCGGTCAGCGATGCGCAATTAGAAAAGTACGTATCCATCGCTTTAACACACATTGAAAAAGGGCACAGTTTCGAAGAAGGCCTACACCTCGCCCTGCGGGCTTCCCTCTGCTCCCCACGCTTCCTCTTCCGTGAGTACCGCGAGGGTCCCATGGATACCTTCGACCTCGCCGCCCGCCTCAGCTACTTCCTCACCACCGGGCCACCCGACGCCATCCTGCGAAAACACGCCAAGGAAGGCACCCTCAACGATCCTGCCGTCTTGGAAGCGCAGACCCGTCGCCTGCTCCAGCACAACAAGGTGAAGTTCTTCCTCGACTCTTTCACCGGCCAATGGCTCGACCTCCGCTTGCTGCCGCAAATCATGCCCGACACGCGCCTGCTCAATTGGACCGAGAAAGACCTCGATGCCATCACCGCCGAAACCGAACTCTTCGTCTCGGAAATCCTCCGCGAGAATCATCCCCTGGAGACCTTCATCGATCCCGACTTCATCTACCTCAACAAACGCAACGCCAAGCTCTACGACATCAAGTTCGCCAACACAGAAGAGATGACTCGCGTCGAAATCCCACGCGGCGGTCTACGCGGCGGACTCCTGACTCAAGCCAGCGTGCTCATGGCCACCGCCAACGGCGTCGATACCCAGCCCGTCCTGCGCGGCGCCTGGATGCTGGAAAACATTTTCGGCCAGCCGACCCCACCTCCTCCCTCCAACGTCCCTGCCATCGAGCCCGACACCACCGGCGCCAAATCAATTCGCGAATTACTCGATCGTCACAAAGAAGATGCCAGTTGCGCGAGTTGCCACCTGCGGATCGACCCGCCTGGCTTTGCCCTCGAAAACTTCGACCCCATCGGCCGCTGGCGAGAATTCTATCCCGTGTATGAGAAAAAGGGAGACAAGATCATCACCCTCGATGGTCTCCCGGTCGACTCCGCCAGCGTCATGCCCGACGGCACGCCGCTCGCCGACGCCCTTGATCTCAAACGCTACCTCAGCGAAAATATCGACATCTTTTCCCGCTGTCTCTCCGACAAGCTCCTCACCTACGCCACCGGTCGCCCCATGAACTACGGCGACCACAAAGTCATCGAGCGCGTCGTGGCCGATGTAGCCGCGCAAGGCAACGGCTTCGCCGACCTCATCGTCGCCCTCGTGCAAAGCGAATCCTTCCGCAACCGCTGAATCCACTTTTTCTATGAAATTCACCCTCGCTCTCCTCGCCCTCGTCACGCTCCTCAATCCTCTCCGCGCCGCCGACCCTATTGAAGCGGCCCAAGCCTACCTCGATCAGCACAGCGTTTATAAACAGGACATCGTAAAGCCGATAAATTACGTAAGCCTGCGTGCCCAGATTTCCGCGACACGCGACCCCCAGACCAAATTCGGGCCCTACATCTGGGCCCTCATTAAACCCGAATCCAAGGTCCTGACGCCTGCTCAACAAACGAAACTCCAAGCGCTGATCGACGCCCGCAATCACAGCAACGTCGACTGGCACGACGTCCGCAACATTGTAAGGGTGCAGTCTCTCCTGACCCTATGGGACTACGCCGCAGAAACGAACCCGAAACGACTGCCCCAGCTCGAGCAAGAATGGTCGGCCTGGAACGCGCTCCGTCTGGAATACATGTTTCAAGAATTCGTCGTCAAAGAACGCTTTCAACGAAAAGTCTGGGGCCTCCTCACGCCCAAACAACAACAAGCCCTCATAGCTGGCGACTACGATGAGCTGATTAAGAAAAATACCGGCCACGCCCGCGCCTTCTTCGCCCACAAGCATGTGCTTAAAGCGATCGGCAAGCCGCAGGACCAGAAGGCCTTCGACCAAGCCGTCGCCAAATGGGAAGACAAGTGGGTCAAGGTCCATACGCTCAACCAAGCCGCCATCAAGTTCGATCGCCAGCGCGAACAAGCTTATCACCTAACCGACGAATCCTTCGCCGCATTAGCCGGAAAAGAAAACGGCACAGTATTCAGTTTATTCACTACATCCGAACGCGACGCCATCCGAGAAATCGTGCAGACCTACCCGGCAACTCCCGAACGCGCTCAAGGCATCGCAAAGATCCAGTCCACGCTCCACGCCAAAATGCTAACGCAATATCGCGACCACGGCGGAGACTTGCTTAGAGCCCTAGGAGAAATCTCAGAAAAGTAGATCTACGGTTCAGACGGCAGGCGACAGGGCAGGCGGCAGAATACAGAGGTCAGAAGCCTGAAGATCAGGGGAAAAGGACTGGCGAAAGGTGCTCGAACGATTACACCGCCCCGTATATGTCGTTTACGAGGACTTCGATAATGACGGAGCAGAAGAGATTCTGGTTAATCAATTTGGTCATTATGAAGGGGGTAGTTTAGCGCTTTATGCGGGGAGTGTGTCTGGTGTATCTGGACACCTGGTTCTCAGGCAGGAACCCGGGGCTATTTTCGCCGGAGTATACAAATCCGAGGGGAAACCTAATTTACCTCATATATTTGCTCTGAACGCTCAGGGGCGGGAGGAAATTACCCTTTATCGCAATCGAGGAAATCTTGTCTTCGAACCTGAAGTGCTGATTCAAAAACCTCCGACCTTCGGTTATACTCAGTTGCATCTCGTTGATCTAACTGGAGATGGTATTCAGGAACTGATTACAGTTAATGGAGACAATGCGGATCTCCCCGGACCGCCGCTTAAGGCGTACCATGGAATTCGCATTTATCGTATTCTCCCGGGAATCACACTTGAGGAGGTTAAGTTCTTGCCGATGCCAGGAGCATTTCAAGCTACCTTTGATGACTTCGATAAGAACGGCCTTCTGGACATTGCAGTAGTGTCCTTCTTTCCTGATTCACGCCGGCCTGAGCAAGGCTTTGTTCTTTTTATGAATCAGGGAGAACTCGTCTTTGACCGTGGCATGATAAGCG
>CALGUT010000784.1 GCA_937920335.1 uncultured Opitutales bacterium | reverse complement strand
ATGCGCATGGAATCGGGATTGGTTCTCGCAAACTGAAGGTAGGTAAGTCCCATGTGGTAAAATAACTCCTTGGGGTCGTTTGCATGTTCATTTTCCGTTTGCCCCATGAGGGCTGAAAGCCGCAGGAATCCTTGCTCTGCTATTCCGGCGAGGAGCGCTTCTTTGTCTTTGAAGTGACGGTAGGGGGCAGCTTCGCTCACTCCCGCCCGTTTTGCGACTTTCCTTAGAGACAGGTCAGAGATTCCGTTTTCGGCCAGAATTTCCAATCCGGCTTTGATGAGGCCGTTTTTAAGGTCTCCGTGATGATAGGATTTCGATGGACCTGACAAAATGAATAGTTTTAGTTAAGTTAACAGTGTTAATAATGGTGAATAAATTAACGACGTTAACTTAGGTAGAGAATCCCGAGTATTCAAGAGAAAAAGATGGTATTTACTGAGATATTCCGAAGTATTCGAAGGATGCAGCCAATTGATAGTAAGTCAGTCGTGGGAATATCTTATGTACTGAAGGGTGAAATAGGAGAGGTGTTAGATAAAAGCAGCGAAGCCGATCCTTTTGTGTTTCTCATGGGAGTGGAAAGTATTGTTCCTGGATTGGAGAAGGCTCTCATGGGTAAACAAGTGGATGATGAGTTCACCGCGACGTTGCAGCCGACCGAGGCATATGGAGAGCTGACGCCTGAGTTGATCGGCCAAGTAAATCGTAGTGAATTTCCCTCTGAATTGGATTTGGTTCAGGGCGCTCGTTTTCAAGGGGAGGTTGCCGGTGGAATCCGCATGTTTACGATTCAGAAGATTGAAGGAGATGTGGTGACTATCGATGCTAACCATGAATTAGCGGGAAAAGTCCTGCAGTTTGAGGTTAAGGTGCTTACGGTGCGGCCGGCTACAGAAGTAGAGTTGAGCCATAAGCATGTTCATCACGAAGGCGGTTGCGATTCCGATCATGGGCATGATCACCACCATCATTGATTGGATTTAGGCCTATTTGTGGGGTTTTTTAGAACCAGCGCAGGCGTGCGATAAACGCAGTGATCCCGATCAGGTGCAGGAGCAAGGATGCAAAAATCATCCAGCGAAATTTGGGTTTGTTGGTCTTGTGATTAAAGGTTTTCATTCCGAGGAATGCGCCCGGGAAACCACCAATCAATGACAGGGTATGAAACCAGCGCTCGGGCACCCGTTTCCATTCCGCTTTCGCCAGAAATTTGTCTAAACCATAGAGTAAAAAGGTCAGGATACTGAGAAACAGGTAAACTCTCCATAGCATGCGCCACATAACTAGGCGTCCTGCTCAAGTAATATGGTGACCATGGCGGTCCATTCTTCTTCCAGGGCACCGCGAAAAACCGGCCTTCCAGCGCGGTTATACCAATAAGCGGCATTACCCGGATCGCCTTCCTTACGGTGCAAATAGGCGTGTACCCAGTCACCGTCTTTTGAGCCTGCGCTCTGACATACCTCGTGGGCTTGCTCCCAGTCGCCTTTTGCGTCCCACCAGAGCGCTTTGAGGGGCTCAGATAGAGTGCTGCTGGGTGTGTTGTCTGCTTGGGAGGATTGATGTAAGTCAGCTGCGGTCATGATTCGTTGGCTTGGTTAAAGCCAAACTGATCGAGGCATGCGAAACAAAAATTTCCGGTTCGGGTCTGGGTTAGCCTTCGTCCGAAACAATCAAGCGAACGAAGCGTCCCGATTTCATATTCCATTCCTGGATATCTCTAATGGTAACGGTGTAGGTTTCATTGGAAGCATTGAACGTTTCTGATACCACTGCTTCAATCGTCTCCCAATTGGTCAGGTCGGCTGAAGATTCGAGACGGATAATGAAGGCACCCAAGTCAGCAGGTCTTGAAAAGGTCAGTCCTAGGTAGGTTCCTCCGTCGGCTTGTATCAGCTTATACCCTAGTGACATATTCGGGAAATCGAGATTCTTGTTCAGCGCCCATTCTATAAGATTATTGAGTTCGTCGTAGTCCCGATCATCCTCGGCGATCGCTTCAAGGTCTGCTACGACTTGGTCGGTTGGGAATTTTTCGAAGGCCCAGAGTCTAAAGGGATCGTCCTTCAAGCTTTCGATTTCGAGTTGGTCAAAATATCCAGCATCCCATAGAAGGGGGTTGGATGCTTTCCAGGCAACTTGCTGAACGAGCTGCCAGCCGTCTCCCTCGTAAGCTATGACTTCGTCATTGAGTTCGAACGTTCCGCCATCTTTCCACCAGAACGAGACTAAGGAGGGGCCTTCGACTGCGGTGGCTACCGTTCCGATTCCTTCACCATCATTGACCAGCGCTGCCGCATCCAATCCGTCGTGGGATTCGTCAGTTTGAGGAATCCAGATACGATTCCCAGCATAGGTCCATTCCAGATCGGGTTGTTCCACAGCCTCACCAATTGAGTCGACGTATTCAATTTGTAGGCGGTCGAAGAAGCCCGTTCGCCACGTGAGATTATTTGACCCCGACGTGAGGGCGATTTCAGCTTTCTGCCAGTTGCCTGTTGGATCTTCAAGACCGGCGGCTGATTCGTTCAAAGTAAAGCCAGTTGCGTTCTTATACCAAAATGAAACGAATGCGGGGCCGTCTATGGTCGTTGAAACTGAACCCGTTCCTTCCCCTTCGTCGAGGAGCGCCGCTGCGTCATCGCCATCGTAGGTCTCGAAGATCTGCGGTATCCAGATTTT
>CALGUT010000783.1 GCA_937920335.1 uncultured Opitutales bacterium | reverse complement strand
GGATCATCCAGCTGCCAAGACCTGGCAGGTGAAGCGCTCAGATTTTGACCTAATGCTTTTGGACAATGCCCGTGATAAAGGCGCAACGGCTTATGAAGAAACCGAGGTTATTGATTTTCTTAGGAATGATGGGGGAGCCGTGACGGGAGTCCGCTGTAGGTCGAAGGGTGGCGAAGAGATGCAGATTAGTTCCAGAATCGTGCTGGATGCGACTGGCCGCGATACCCTCTATCACCGCAAGAATAGCACACGAAAACGGGATCCGGAGCTGAATAAGATTGCGATCTGGACCCTCTACAAAGGAGCCAAGCGTGATCTGGGTTTGGATGAAGGATCAACGACCGTCGCTTATTTAGATGGTAAAGGTTGGTTTTGGAATATTCCTATGGCAGACGACATCGTCAGTTCCGGCATCGTTGCCGAAAGAGATTACTTGTACCGTGATGGCCGCGACCCCAAGGAGATCTACGAGCGAGAAGTGAAAAACAACGCGTGGATCGAAGACCATCTAAAAGAAGGTGAGCAATTCGGCGAATACTGGGTGACTGGCGAGTATTCTTACAGGGGAGAGTACTGCGCGACGGACGGACTGGTCATGGTGGGCGATGCGTTCGCGTTTCTGGACCCGGTATTTTCTTCGGGTGTGTTCCTGGCATTGAAATCCGGTGAGATGGCAGCTGATGCAACGGATGCTGCGCTTCGGAAGGAAGGGCAGATAAGCGCCAAAGATTACACCGAATACGGTGACAGGCTTTGTAGCGCCATCGAAACGATGCGGGCAGTGGTCTACGCGTTTTATGATGAAGGCTTTAGTTTTAAGGATCTGATAAAGGCGAACATGCACCTGCGTGGAGCTCTCACTGATTGTCTGATTGGTGATTTAGTGGACCGTGATTACACAGAGCTGCTGGAAGCGATGAAAGATTTTGCAAAATTACCCGAACCCTTATCTCATGGTCGGGCAAATGTGAATCCAGCCTCCGTTTGATCCAGTTTGGAACGAGCGAGGCGGCTCCTTCAAACCGTGAAACTAACTTTCCTAACACCTGGCACCGGTAGCTACTACTGCGGTGCTTGTATGCGTGATAACGCCCTTGCGATAGAACTTCACAAGGCGGGTGAAGATGTAACGATTCTCCCCATGTATCTCCCTCTGATGCTCGATGAAGAGCCATTGGAGGGTTTGAACGACACGCCGGTGTTCTTTGGCGGAATCAACATGTATCTCCAGTCAAAGGTGTCTCTGTTTCGAAAGACGCCTGCGTTTGTAGACCGACTACTCAATAGAACGGGGCTTTTGCGCTGGGCCGCTCGCCATAGTCATATGACTTCAGCCCGGGAGCATGGGCAGATGTGTTTGGATATGCTCAACATCGAAAGTAGTGGGTTCAGTAAGGAATTTGACAAACTGCTCGATTGGCTTGCAGAGATTGGCAAGCCGGAGGTTATTTGTTTGTCCACCGCTTTACAGGCAGGGTTAGCGGACGAGATTAAAAAGCGATTGGGTATTCCCATTGTGCTCTTTTTTCAAGGCGAGGATTCGTTCCTCGACGGACTTCCGGAACCCTACAAAAGCCAATGCTGGCAACGGATGGGCGAGCGGTTGGCTTCTTCGGATATGCTCATTTCACCAACTGCTTTCTATTCGAGGTATATGGAGGAGCGTCTTGGTTTTTCCGTAAACACTATAAATGTCATGCCGAATGGCATAAAACTAGAGGGATACGAGCGTGGGACTGATGAGTCCGAGTATCCGACGATCGGATATTTGGCACGGATGTGTCGAGAAAAGGGTGTCGATGTGCTTGTGGATGCATTCATAAATCTAAGGACGAAGCTGAATAATAAGAACGCCCGATTGAGAATAGCGGGTGCAATGACTGCAGGAGATGTTCCGTTGATTAAACAACTTAAGAAACGACTGGAAAGAGCGGGATTGGAAAACGATGTGGATTGGTTGCCGAACCTTTCCCGTGATGAAAAGATCGATTTCCTGAAAAGCTTAACTCTATTCTCAGTTCCTGTGACCTATCCGGAGGCGTTTGGCCTTTACGTGGTTGAGGCGATCGCTTGTGGCGTTCCTGTCGTGCAACCGAAACTGGCTTCGTTTCCAGAGATTATTGAGACGACAAAGGGAGGTGTATGTGTCGAAGAAAATAGCGCTCCTGCATTTGCGCTTGCTTGGAATTCTTTACTCGAAGATCCCGACCAGATGCGAATGATGAAGGACAACGGGCGGAGGAATGTTGAAGAGTATTTCAGTGCTCCAAAGATGAGCGGCAAGTTTCTGTCACTGCTGAAAGATCTTCCCACAACGTAGAACCACGATGGAAATTCCACAGTCATTTCATTTTGAACATTCTAGACGTGTCGAGTTTTCCGATACGGATTTAGCGGGTATTGTTCATTTCGCAAACTTTCTACGATATGTTGAATCTGCCGAACATGCCTTTTGGCGGTCCATTGGAAAATCGGTTCATCATGGAGAAGGCGAGAATCAGAATGGATGGCCGAGGTTAAACATTAACTGTAACTACTTTAAACCTGCTCGCTTTGAACAGGTGCTGAAGATCTGTCTTCTGATCGAGGAGGTAAGGAACACAACGATGCGTTATGGATTCTGGATTTTTGATGACGGGACTCCGGAACCCGCTTTAGTTGCGGCTGGTGAAGTTACCATAATCCACGTCGGTCTTGAATCCAACTCCGGTCGATTGACTAAACAGCCGATTCCAGATGATCTAAGGAAACTGTTTACGGATCTGATGTCCCGCAGATTCAACTAACAAGTGCAAGAGGCTAGAGGCCCATTATTATCGTTAGT
>CALGUT010000782.1 GCA_937920335.1 uncultured Opitutales bacterium | reverse complement strand
GCTCGGACCAACCCTTCTTCCTCGCCATCGGTCTCATCAAGCCTCACCTACCCTTCGGTTCACCCAAGCGCTATATGGATTCCTACCAAGGGATTGACCTCCCTCCGATCCCCCATCCAGAAAAGCCAAGCTGGCAAAGTACGTGGCATGGCTCCGGCGAATTCATGAGCCAATATTTCCACTACGGACAAGACCCACGCGAGGATGACACCTACGCGGACACGGTACGTCGTCACTACGCTGCCTGCGTAAGCTACGTCGACCATCACGTTGGAGAAATTCTCGCCAAACTAAAAGAAACCGGCAGAGATAAAGACACCATTGTCGTTCTCTGGGGCGATCACGGATGGCACCTGGGAGAACACGCCATTTGGGGCAAGCACTGCCTCTTCGAAGAAGCCTTGCGATCCCCTCTCATCATCTCCGTCCCCGGCATGAAAGATCCAGGCGAAAAGTCGAACGCAGTCATCGAAACGGTCGACCTCTTTCCCACCCTGTGCGAACTCACAGGCTTGGATCAACCGGACTTCGTTCACGGCGCTTCACTGCTTCCTCAGATTGAAACGCCCAACGCCAAAGGGCACACCGCCTACGGCTACACCAACAAAGCTCAAACGCTCCGCACCGACCGCTATCGCTTCACCCTTCACAAAGACGGTTACGCTGAGCTCTACGACCATAACTCTCCCGAGAAAGAAACTCAAAATATCGCCCAAAAATTCCCCGGAAAAGTCGAGGAGCTGACGCAATTGCTCCTTGAGAAAGCGGCCTATTAGGCTGAAGTTGCTACTGACAAATCAATCAATAAGCATGGAACTCGCACCTAGGTTGCTATGAAAATCTCTGTATATTATCCCTACAACCCATGACCGCTATCATAAATAACTCAACCTTGTGATAAACGCTTCAAATCAGATCCCGGAATTCACGGCATTCGAATTGCGTCCGCTAACCGGTAGCCTGGGTGCTGAGATTTTGGGTACAGACCTGAATGGAGCGAGCGACGAGGACATCGCACAAGTGCGAATGGCTCTGGACCACTATCATGTTCTGGCAATCCGTGATCAATTGTTGGATCCAACAGCCTTCCATAAGCTTGCCCGTAGATTCGGACCCTTCACTGGAAATCCGATTCATACACCTCTCGATGGTTTTGATGACGTCGTGCGTTTTACCCGAGAACCCGATGATCGAGGTAAAGTTATTGGGGAGAATTTACACATGGACATGGCTTGGATGGAGAATCCTCCGGCTGTTACCATGCTTTATGGTGAAGTAATTCCGCCGGTGGGGGGAGATACTTTGTTCGCTAGCCTTTCTGCGGCTTACGAAGGTCTGTCCGATACGATGCAGGACCTAATCAGAAATCTAATAGGAGTCCACGAGGGCAAAGGGGTCTTTGCCGTCAACGCGGTACATAAATCCTTAGGCGTAAGAGCAAGCGCACAAGCGGTCGAAGAAATCGTGGCCCATCACCCGCTTGTTTGCTGTCACCCCACCACCGGCCGACCGCATTTGTTCCTCAGTGGCGTGCTCAACCGTTTTGTGGGCATGACCGAAGCCGAGAGCCAGCCGATCATATCATTTTTGCAATCCCATGCTCAACGAGTTGAATACGCTTGTCGGCTCCGATGGGCCACCGGAACCCTCACGATGTGGTCGAATACCTGTCTGCTGCATTCAGCTATCAATGATTATCCCGGACAACGGCGGGTTGTTCTAAGAACCACCGTAGCTGGTTCGCCACCCATTGCAGGAAGCTAGAATCTCATCTTTATTACTGGGCTTAAATCAGACGAACTTGATTTCCGGCCAGAATAACTAACCGGTAATCCCACTAGAAAATTGATTATTGACCCTAAGTATTTCTCAAATTCTTGTGCATGCTGGAAATTGTATACAGAGACGAAACCTTGGTTGTTATCAATAAACCCGCTGGAATGTTGGTTCATCGGACGTCGCTAGACCACGGTGAAACCGTATTCGCGGTTCAACGATTACGGGACCAGATCGGAATGAAGGTTCATCCGGTTCATCGTTTGGATAAACCTACTTCCGGTCTACTCTTGTTTGCACTTAACGTAGAGGCTCTGAAAGCACTGCAATCTCAGTTTACGGACAGGAAAGTTGAGAAAACTTATTGGGCGATTATTCGCGGTTATTTAAGCGGAGACGGAACCATAGATTATCCTCTTAAGCGAGAGGTCGATCCGTATTCAAAAGCAGCTACGGAGGTGAATCAAAACGCTGTTACCCACCACCGTTGTTTGGCGCAAACCGAATTGCCGATACCCGTTGGTCGGTATCAAACCACACGGTACTCATGGGTTGAACTTAAACTTGAGACGGGGCGCACACATCAGTTGCGGAGGCATATGGCACACCTTCGTCATCCGATTGTCGGAGATACGCGCCACGGTGATGGCGTGCACAATCGTTTTTTCCGTAAACAATGGGGTATTCACCAGCTACTGCTGCATGCACAAAAACTCTCTTTTAAACATCCAACCAGCGGCGATCGAATCACGCTGACCGCAGATGTGGATGAAGCATTCCAGGACGCACTCAAGCATACCAATCTGGGGGGGAAGCAAATGATGACATGACGGTTGTCAGCCCGGAATAATCGGGAACAAACTTCACGGGAGACTTGCTAATTGACGCTGTCGCCTAGCTCTTGCTCGTTGTTTGGTAAGCTGCAACAAATGACACTCCTTATGCGTACGGTATAATCGAAGTACAAGGCGACTCACCCAGTAATTGGTGATTGGCTCTATCAAGCGCCTGGGCAAAACTGAATTTCCTAAAGCTTCATCTTCCACAAAAAATGAGTAAGAATATTGGTATCATCGGTACCGGTGCTATCGCCGAGGCGGTAGTAATCGGTCTCTGCAGTCAGGCGGACCCGCCGAAGAACATTTTACTTTCGCCTCGTAACCAACAGCGGGCCGAACAGCTGGCTGAAAGGTTTTCGAACGTCGAAATCGCCAGGGACAACCAAGAAGTTATTCAGGTGAGTGACATCGTCTTCCTCGGCGTTCGGCCACAGGTGGTGGAAGAGGTTCTTAACGGGCTTCGCTTCAACGCGGATCAGCAAGTCGTCAGTTTTGTAGCAGGCTGCTCCATCAAGCAACTGGAGGGACTCGTGGAGCCAGCCACTCAATTCGTGCGCATGATTCCACTACCTGCAATTGCTCGTCACGAAGGCCCCATCATTATGTCTCCCCCTTCACAGGAGATCGCGGAGTTGTTTGAGAAGTTGGGATCATTGGTTCAAGTGGAGCACGAGCATCAACTCGAAACCTTCTGTGCGGTCACGGGCCTCATGGCTCCCTATTTTGGGCTGTTGGATCAATGTGTAAACTGGCTCAGCGCGCAGGGCATCGATGAATCCAAAGCCTTTGATTTCGTAGGAGCTCTATTCGAAGCTCTCGGGCGCACACCGAGAGATACCAACGAAAAGGATTTCGGAAACGTGGCCAAAGAACATGCGACCCCTCAAGGTTTCAACGAACACGCTCTCAGGGAGCTCACAAACCTGGGTTGGTATGGAGATGTATCCGATGTCCTCGATTTACTGAACCGGCGCCTGGAAGGTAAGGCCGGCTTCGAAGATGAGGTGCGGTTAGCACAGGTGAAGAAGGAAGATTAGAAGCGACAAACCTGCTCGTTGGCGTTGCCACATCCCACAAAAGAATACATAGTAAGTGAATGAAAGCCCTGTTGGAGTCTATTCCCGCCTGGCTGATTGTACTCAGCTTTAGCGCGTGTGAGAAACCGGGAGATACAAGTTCCCAAGCTGCCCGGGTTTCGGTTGATGAAGCTCCGATGCAACTGTGGTATCACCAACCGGCTACGGAATGGCAAACGGAAGTCTTACCGATTGGGAATGGCCGCTTAGGGGCTACTATTTTCGGGGGAATAAAGCAGGACCGTATAGTTCTCAATGAGGAGTCCATAATCGCAGGCCCCCCCATTCCGGAAAAGCGTGTCGGAGCCTATAAATGTGTGGAGCAGGCTCGAGAAGCATTTTTTGCGGGAGACTACGCAGAGTGTCAGCGTATTATGCAGGAGCAAGTAATGGGTGAACGGATCTCACCCCGGAGTTACCAGCCATTGGGTGAGTTGATCTTCCTTTTCGATCACAGCCCCGAAGCACAGCACTACCGGCGAAGTCTGGACATCGAATCGGCTATTTCGACCACGGAATACACAGTAGATGGAATCGGATACAAGCGGACTTACTTCTCTTCCAATCCCGATCAAGTACTGGTCGTTCGCCTCGAGGCTGATAAACCAGGAAGTCTCACTTTTTCCGCCGCATTAAGCCGGGAGGGAATTGCAATGGTGTTGCCCTCGGGAACGGATCAACTCGTGCTGAACGGTCAGGCCGACCACGATGGCAAACACCTGGGTGTAAAATTCCAGGGACGGCTCCAGGCTATCCCTGAAGGAGGTACTATAAGTGTCATTGAAAATCAACTACGAGTGGTGGGATCCGATTCAGTGACCCTGCTTCTGGCGGCGACCACCGATTACAACTTTGATGCTCCTTATCAGCCACTGACCCATGATTTCGATACCGTGTGTCAGGAAATAACTCGAGAGGCCGCTGGCAAAGGATACGACCGTTTGCGCGATGACCACATAACAGACCACCGATCTCTCTTTAACCGTGTCGCATTGAATCTGGGAGATGCCGGGCCCGTTGATATACCAACCGATGAACGATTAAAACGTATTCAAGCCGGTGAGCAGGATTTGGGATTGGAAGCTCTGTATTTCCAGTATGGGCGTTACATGCTTATCGCTTCCTCACGGCCTGGCTGCCTGCCTGCCAATCTACAGGGACTTTGGAATGACAGAATGGAAGGCCCATGGAATTGCGACTATCACCTCAATATAAACATCCAGATGAATTACTGGTTGTCAGAGCTGACGAATCTCTCCGAATGCCATGAACCTTTCCTGGATTTGGTGGAGCATCTGGTGCCTGATGGCCAAGTGACTGCCCGTGAGATGTATAATTGCCGAGGCTTTGTGGCCCACCACACAACGGACTTATGGCTCTTTACCCAACCCTTCGGCAACGTGCAGTATGGCATGTGGCCGACCGGTGGTGGTTGGAGTGCCCGTCACTTCATGGAGCACTACCGTTTCACTCAGGATAAATCTTTCCTGCGTGAACGAGCCCTTCCCATCCTGCGCGAATCAGCCCTGTTTTTCGTGGATTGGTTAACAAGAGATCCCAAGACAGGAGAATGGGTCTCCGGTCCTTCCACCAGTCCGGAGAACAAGTTTCTGGTAAACGGGGAAGGCCTCAACCTGAGTGTAGGCCCGACGATGGACCACCAAATCATCCGGGGTGTGTTTAAAGATTA
>CALGUT010000781.1 GCA_937920335.1 uncultured Opitutales bacterium | reverse complement strand
CCCAGGGAAGAACAATGGAGATACCACATGAGAATCTGTAGACATGACGAGTTGAATCCCAGGATTATTGATAATCGCACCATCCAGAAGCTCATTTGCGATAGGATTTCCGAAGGCTGGTAAAAACAGTTTTTCGATCAATGTATGGGTGAATTTTCCTCCGCCGCCGTGCGCCATAACTACTTGCGGATACTCTTCTATGGGAAATGGGCAGTTTAGAGAAAAACTGGGATCAGTTGGGTTGTTCTTCATCTTTTTCTGGCTCTATGGTTGTAGTAGGCAGAGCAGGCACCTTCGGAGGAAACCATGGGTGCTCCCAGAGGGCGATCAGGTGTACAGTGAGTTCCGAAAGCGGGACAGTTATGCGGTTTTTTGATTCCTTGGAGTATTTGTCCGGCGATACATTCACTATTTTCCTGTCCACGTTCGCTTAGAAATTGATATCGATGTTCTGCATCAAAACTGGAAAACTCGTTACGTATGCCGAATCCGCTCTTAGGTATCGAACCGATGCCACGCCACTCCCTCGAAATAATGTGAAAGACTTTCTCAATCATCATTTTTGCAGGGATGTTTCCTGATTGCCTCACGTAGCGATCGTACTGGTTCTCCACTTCGTAGCGCCCCTCTTCCAATTGTTTCACACAAGTATAAATGCCCTGTAGTAAATCAAGCGGCTCAAATCCTGTTATGACGATGGGGACATGATATCGTTCAGCAATCGGTGAGTATTCCTCTTCGCCCATGATTGTGCATACATGACCGGCAGCTAAAAATCCTTGCACGCGATTTTCTTTGGATGAAAGAATTGCTTCGATGGCGGGAGGGACCAACACGTGAGAGCAAAGAACTGAAAAATTTTTGAGCGCCAATATGGATGCTTGGTAGATCGCCATTGCGTTTGCAGGGGCGGTTGTTTCAAAGCCTACCGCAAAAAATACGACTTCCTTGTCTGGGTTGTTTTGAGCAATGCGGACAGCGTCCATCGGTGAATAGACGATTCGTACATCGCCGCCATTTGCTTTGGCAAAGAACAAGTCCGCCTTTGAGCCCGGAACTCGAAGCATATCTCCGAATGAGCAAACGATAAGGTCGGGGCGCTGAGCGAGTTCGATGGCTTTGTCAATTTGCTCAATGGGAGTTACGCAGACGGGACAACCTGGGCCATGGATAAGTGAGATTTTATCGGGAAGCAGGGTGTCGATACCATAACGAATCAATGAGTGAGTTTGGCCCCCGCAGATTTCCATAAGTGCCCAATCTTTGGTTGTTAGTTCATGGATTCGTCCGACCAGCGTGTGCACTGCGTTGGCATCTCTAAACTCATCGAGATACTTCACGATATACCCGCCTCCAAATCATCCAGCTCGCTCAGTTCCCGAAGCATGCCGAGGGTTCTTATCGCTGCTTCCTCATCTATTTGACTGATTGAAAACCCAACATGAACCAGTAAGTAATCTCCTGGTTTCGCCTCTGGGGTGAATGTGATGTTTATCGATTTCTTAATTCCATCGAAATCAACAATTCCTTCCCGAGCTAATTCAGCATGAGAGGTGACTTTTAATAATTTTCCGGGTATCGCAAGGCACATGATCAAGTCGGATTGAGGTGAGAGTCAAAGAGAGTTGCGTAGATCTGACCAGCAGCCAATCCACCATCATTGGGTGGGATGTTATGGTGGGTGAAAGTTTCGAAACCGGATTCTGTGAGATTAAGAATTACGAGTTCAGTCAGCAGTTTATTCTGAAAACAACCACCCGTCAGGAGAATGCAATTTTCTGCGAAATGGGTTACTAGCTCCAGAAGATAGTCATTCAGTGTATTGTGAAATTTGCGGGCCATGTCTGATTGAGAAATTCCAGCGCTTATGTCCTTAACGATGTCTCGAACCATCGGTCGCCAGTCGAACAGTAAAAAGTCCGTGTCTGTAGGTTTCAACAAAAGATAGTGGTAACTCGATCTGCATTTCGATTTTTGAGCTTCGAATTCAAGCTGCATAGCAGCTTCCGCCTCATAGTTTGCCTGGTTGCAGATTCCGAGAATGGCCGATATCCCGTCAAAGAGTCTGCCCATGCTGGAACAGAGTGGGGCGTTAATGTTCTTCGAAATCATCTCAACGGAGGCCCTATGAGTTGTTTTTAAGGCAGTCTCGCAGTTTGCGGCGCAAAGTAGGCTGACGGCTATGCGTTCAGTATCATGGATGGCGGCTTCACCTCCCGGCAATTGAAATGGTAGTATACTCGATACCCGCTGACAGGCCTTACTGGATAACCAGAAGGTTTCTCCGCCCCAGATAATCCCATCTTCTCCGTAGCCCGTGCCATCCCAGGAGATTCCGAGTACAGGAGGCGCAAGTTTATGCTCAGCCATGCAACTGAATACGTGAGCCAGATGATGTTGGACTTTTATGCGTCTTGAGGTTTCAACCGTTTCAGCCAGTTGCGTAGAGATATAATCAGGATGCTTGTCAGTGACGATCAGCTTTTCGGGTAAGTCGTAGAGTTTTTCGAAATCAGAGATCGTAGATTTAAAATTTCGGATAGATTCTGACGTATCCAAGTTTCCGATATGTTGACTGAGTATTATTTGCCGTCCTTTTCCTATCGCGATTGAGTTTTTAAAATGCCCGCCATATGCCATGGTAGGCTCAATCGTTTGATCAAGCAGGATAGGCGAAGGCGCGTAACCGCGAGCCCGACGAATTACTTGAGGGTGCCCAAGGACTTCCTGGACCACAGAGTCATCAACGGGTCTTTCAATTGGTCGATTATGTAGCAAGAATGCATCTGCTATGTTACTTAGACGAAGAATGGCTTCTTCATTGTTGATACACAACGGCTCTTCGGAGAGGTTTCCACTGGTTACTATCAGCGGATCAGGGTGAAGGTCTAGCAGTAGGTGGTGTAGGGGGGTGTAAGGGAGGAATACTCCTAAATACGGATTCTTGGGAGCAGCTGAATCATAGAGATCATTCCTTTTTTTCACTAAAACGATGGGTGATTGAGCTGATTCGAGGAGACCTCTTTCGCAATCTGACAGGTAAGCGACTGCACGTATCGACTGAATATCGGAGAACATAATCGCGAACGGTTTATTGCCTCTTTGCTTTCTGACTCTCAAGCGATTAACAGCATCCTCATTTCTAGCGTCTACGACTAATTGAAAGCCTCCCAGGCCTTTCACTGCGAGAATTTGGCCCTCTTGTATTGATTGGACTCCTGCCATCAGGGCGTCTTCGCTGTATCGATCAGTGACCCCGGATCCGTTATAAAATGAAAGCTGTGGTCCACAATGAGGACAGGCGTTGGGTTGTGCGTGAAAGCGGCGATCTTCTGGATCCTCGTATTCGCGGAGACATTCCGAACATTGCTGGAAACCGGACATGGTAGTATTGCAGCGGTCGTAAGGCAGCGACTGGATAATGCTAAATCGTGGGCCGCAATGGGTACAATTGATAAAGGGGTATCTATAGCGTCTGTTAG
>CALGUT010000780.1 GCA_937920335.1 uncultured Opitutales bacterium | reverse complement strand
AGTCCGCGAAAAAGGGGAAAGAAAAGAATCCTTCTTCCAATCCCAAGGAAAAGAAAGTGTCCCCCTGCCCGTCTGCCAAATTCGACAGCGCCCTCTTTCTGGGTATCGGTCTCTTCAACTTTTTCACATCTATTCTACTCATTACTTTCTTAAGCACACTGCTCGAAGAAATCGTAGCGATAAGAATGGAAATACTATCAGCTGCGGCAGTGATCTCCATGATATTTGCCATGCTGGTCATCCGACCTTCTTTCAAATTCAAGGCTGCTCGTTTATGGACATTAAGTGCCTACGTCCTATTTGGGGCGTTAACTGCCTTCTTTGTTCATAACAACACCGCATTCCCAGAAACTCCTGATTACCTGATACCTACTGCATATTCACTCGGTTCCTTCGTATTGGCGCTTGTAGCTGCCATTATGCGGGTTGACAGAGCCACATCAAGCAAGGCGAAGAAAAGCAAAGCAGATGCGAAATCGGAGAAGAAAGGACAAGATATCCCCGAAGACACGCAGCAAGAAACAAAGGTCACTGCACCTCCGGCCGTTCCAGCTAAAGCTGCAAAAAGGCACCTTCCCCCTCCCATAAAGAAAAAGGCGAAGCAGGACACTACAAAGAAGGTGGTTATGAAAAGGTCACCTAAGAAAGAGACGCCCACAACAGCTGAGCCAAAGCCTGAAGCGACTGAAACGCCAGTCGTCGAAAAGCGAACACCAATCGTTCGAAAATCAATTCCAACGAATCCGATTTCAGAAGAACAAAAGGATGTGATACGGAATCGACTCGCGCGACGAGACCGGCTAACAACCCCTTTAGCTGCGGGACAAAATACGCCCCAGTCAGCTCAGGAGGCGAACATCGACTCCAAACAACTTTCCACCGAAGAGATAAAAGCCAAGCTCGCATCTCGCCTTCAACGCTCCAAAGCGCTCAAAAACGGGATCGATAATAAGGATGCCGAGCCTGTGCCTCAGAAGCCAGCGAATCAAGACGGAGAAGAACGCAAAACGATTCGTCTACGCAAGCCCAGCGAAGAAGAGGCGAAGAAACTGACGGCTCCGAAAGGATCCTAGTTTCAGTCTAGCTTGGTTAAGACCTTTTAGCTCACCGTTCTTCGCCTTCAAGTCGTTGCTATCATCCGGTTCATTAGCTACTACTAATGGAATAGTAGTTTAACCCCGTTGATTAAGACTCCAGGCCCCAATCAGCAGCAGCGTTAGCCCTTTACCTTAAACGATCAGAGTCCCGCTAACAGCTTAGTCGCCTTGAACCACGAGTTTCGGAATTTACTGCTCTGGAACAAGCGGCTAATTTCAAGAAATTAGTCTGGGGTTTCTAACTGCCGAAGCTCGCCCTTCTTGGGGAGGAAACCGGCAACTGCTTCAACAGCAGGACTCATAAAATCCGGTTCATTTCTATTGTGAACCCAATACAGGAACGTTCCTGTGCATAATAACCCCAATACGAAGAGCACCATCGTGATGTGGAACGACTTGAGCAGCTTATAGATGCTAATTATCAGAAACAACCCCACGATAATGAGCCCAATAGTGGATACGTTCTCTGCCGTGGCATTGTGGGAAAACCAAATCTGAACTGATTCCAATGTAGATCGCATAGTATGGTATTAGTTTGAAGATCCTAACCCAACCATCTCCTCCAGAAAGCAACAGCCGGAAAAATTACCATTATTCAGGTTAAATTTACAGCCCATAGGCCGTGCCACCCGATTTCTCCTTTGATCTGATTCTCAAACTCCCTCTGGAGGGATTAGTCCAATTGCTTCACCTCTTTAAGAAAACCCGTCAGTGAACCAACCGTGCCTTCCTTGATCTGAACGGGAGACGCAGCAAGCTTATCCAAAACGATCTCACCGTTTCCATCAAAGCGCCCGAAGCTCAATACTCCGGTCGGGCAACTTTGCACGCACGCTGAACAACGCACACACTCCGGATCCTCCATAGGCGTACCTTTATTGGCAAAGTTCATCACATCTATGCCTTGATGGCACACCGAGGTGCAGACGTTACAGGAGATACACTTTTTCTTTTCGGCAAAAATGCGAAACTTAGAAAAGCGGGTGTAGATATGCATCAACGCCGCCAGCGGGCAGGCAAACCGACACCAGATACGGCCGGAGAAATGAAAGTAGAAAGTGACCCCCAAGATACCGGCCAACCACAGGTCCGCCAAATACTTATAGTTCAAAATGGGAAATTTGGATAGGATTCCTTCGTACAAAATAGTCACGGAACTTCCCGGAAGCACCCAGCCGACAACTCGCAGAAACAACAATAGCAAGGCCACTGCCAAGACTACCTGTCCCACCATATTCAAGCGATTCCAAAAAGGTCCGTGCGGCATTTTTTGGCGATGCGCATCGCCAAGCGTTTCAGCCAAAGCACCACAACTACAAATCCAGCCACAGTAGGCGCCTTTTCCCCAACGGCGGATTATCAATGGTATAATAACGAATGTTTGGATGAGTGAAATAATCAACCATCCCCAGATCGGCTGGTCAGTAAACACATTCCAAATGAATAGCGGCCATGCCAAAATAAAGCCAAACGCTCGCCAATAACTCGCATCCGGAAAAAACGCATCCCCAAACCACTTACCAAACCCATAATCAAATGCTCCATTATTACCTATCCAGGGAAGTAAGATATACGGAATCAGAAACAACGGTATGACTTGGATAGCCATCAGCGTAAACGTTTGGCGTTTTACGTAGGGCGTTTTCCGACGGCGAATCCTTCGTATCCCAAATACAACTACACAGGTACAATAAACTAGAGAATAATAAAACCCAGGATCTCTTGATGCATTGATCACGGACCCGACCAGGCTCTTCGGATCTCCGCTTGCGATGAAAAACGGGAACCAACCATTCGATTGGAATACACTGTTCAACCAACCACCGCTTTTCCAGTGATAGAGAAACAAACAGAACACAAAAAACGACAAGAAGCCACCCCAGGTCTTTCGGGTCCACTCTCCGGTAATCTTCATTCCGGAACGTCGGAAAAAATCGAGTGGGGCTTCACGACCCGTCATCACAAACACCTGATCGTTATCAAACGTCTCACCTTCACCAGAATCAGTCTTGATCGTCACTTGAGCTTCGGTGATTTCCTTTACCTCGCTCCCCATCAACAGTCTTAAGGAACCAGGAAGACCATCCCCACGCATTTCGGAATTCGCTGCGGTTGTCGTTCGTTCGGAGCTTGGCGCAATAATGCCTGTAGCAAACGAGGCATCATTCACCAACTGGTCAAGCTTCTCCACATTGTCTGGCTTGGGACGGGAAAACTCTGACTTCCGATAACTCAGAATTACATGTGCGCCACAACATACCAAGGCAATCGCAGTCTCTAATGCGGAATCCCCTCCTCCAACAACCAGCACTTGTTTTCCTCCGTATTCTTTCGGGTCATGGAGTCGGTTGTTGACCTTACCGAGTTCCTCACCCGGGACCTTCAACTTCCGAAAATTACCGCTTCGCCCAATTGCCACCACTACTCTCAGAGCCTCAATGGGTTCTGCTCCTTTTGAGTGGAGGAACAAGCGGTTACCCTTTTTCTCGATACGATCAACTTTCAAGGATTCCGAACTCACTCCGTGTTCCTCGCGCTGCTCTTCAAGTTCCTTCACCAGGCCCTCCTTTACATCCGCTTTGAACTGAAGCGCTCCCGCAGGAGTCATTCCAGTCGGATAGGTGTAGATCGGTTTTCCTTTGGGAAAATTCGCTATGGTAGAAAAATCCTGTACTGCTTCGAAGAGCTTAAAATTCAGTCCGGCTTTTTTCGCCTCAATCGCTGCAGCATACCCCGAAACACCTCCACCAATAATCACCAAATCGAGCACACCGCCAGTGCCCCGTTGGGATGGGAAATCAGACTCTGCTAAAATTGCTTGGACAGCCTTTGCCCCAGAATCAGCGGAGAACTTGAGCAACGGTATCCCCGTCAGATCACCGACGATTCTAACACCTGGAATTGCTGTAGTTCCTCCCTCCCCCGTTTCAGGAAGTTTTTCGACCAACCCTGCGGGCCATTTAGTGTGCAACCAGTTCGTGTAGCGGGAAATAAGAGAGATCATAGGAGCCGTATTCAGAATCAGACGTTTTTAGGCTCTATAAATTCCCGGGCGAAGGCCACCACTAACGATGCTTTTTCAATCAAAGTCGTACAACGTATCGTCCTTCAACGGGGGACCTCTAAAACTTCCACCCGACTCCTCTGGATTATCTGAGTCACTCAGTCCTCCCAAGGAATCGTCACCGTTTTCGTCTCCCAAAAAATCGCCAAACTGCTCCTCCAAACCTTCGGGATCCGCCCCCTCTTCTAACTTCCGAACCATTTCTTCCATTTCGCCCGTTAAGGACTCTCCCGTCATCTCCGCCATTTGTCTCATCAGCCTACCCATTTGACGAGGATCAGGATTATCTTCGTCCATTCCAGAGACGGCCTTTTCCATCTCAGCCATAGCGGCCATCATTTTTGGATCGTCCATTTCCGGTCCCGAACCGCCACTCTCTGCACTTGATTTTTTCTCCGCTCCTCCAATCGCAAAACCAGTAATTTTCTTAACCATCTTGAAATCAGGATTGTCAGGACAGGTTGGAATCTGCTCCGCCTGTTCAACGTTTCGGGCAAAAAACTGATAAATCTTATGGTTATCGGGACAGTAGAATTCGTAAATTGGCATAACAAAGAGGATGCACTAACTGTTTTCGAAAACCACTAGCGCAAGTCAACCACGAGTATACTATTTGTCGATCCGGAGTCTGTGCTCAATTCGTTGGCGCTGGGCGGGGGTAAGCGGAGGAATCTCGATGAGTGAGTGGGCAGTTTCCCGACTGAACAAACGCTTCTGAGCCTCCGCCTGCAATTCACGCCACCGATCCCACTCGAAATCGGGCGCCATCGTAATATGCCTCAACAAACTAATCCACTCGAGGCGAACCCGCTCCACATCACCCAAAGAAAGACCGTCCTCTGAAGACAAATCACCCTGCTGAGCTTCGAAGCGCACCAACACCTCCGCTGCACCATCTCCGTAATCCGAAGGCATCCCCTTTTCTAAATAACCTTCGAAAGTTGAATTCCCATAGGTGGCCCGGCAGACATTTCCCAAACGTGAGCTAAAGCTCTCAAAGTCTCCGAAACGATGGCCCGCTCTGAGGTTAGCAATATCAAACACCAATTCGGATATCTCGTAAGATTTTTCTTCCAACGCAGCAGCAATAGCTAGTCCTTCCCCATGATTAAAAAAACTGAAAATCCTTCCCCGTCGTGTCGGATGACCCTGCCAATCGATCAGGCCGAGTCTGAACCAAGCTTGTGTTGGAGAAAGTCCGCCCATGTCACCCGACTCCTGCTCTTGTACATGTGCCGCAAACGATCCGATATCCTGAATGACCCGTTGGCGCCGAGGGGCACCCAACAGAAAATTCCCATCGGAGTCTTTTGTCGAAAAAACTTCTGCATCTGAATAATCGATACGTCCATAAAGCGTTCCTTTTCGATCTACGACTTCAACCAGTTTTCCACCTCCAGTCATTGCCGGGATCTGTGGAAGTACCATTCTTTCAAACGGATCGTAATACCAATACTTTGATGTTGATCGTGACTTGTTTTCTGGTTTGATCTGCGCCAACTTTTTACGTAGCCACTTTGTCAATACGATATCCTTTTTATCTACTTCCTTGGCCCAGGTAGCTAACGGAATCTCTCTGCCGTATTTCTTTGCCGGTCGATCAGCAATCAAACAAACTTGGCCTTCGCCAGGAACTCGGAGTGTTTTATCGATAGAAAGAGCGGGTACCCATTTATCGTTCTGAAAGATCAATATGCTCCCGAGTGGCGCCTTTACCGCTGCTCGTTTTCGCTCCCAAACACCTTCTGCATTCTTAAACTCTTCAATCGTTCGCTCCTGCCTGGCATCTCTAACATGAGGCTGAACCGACCGATTCTTCTCTTTCCGGGAAATGAATCGCTCCAGTCCCAGTGAAACCGCCTGTTCGCTAAATAAACGTTCGGTCAATTTCCTAGCTGCTTGTAGTGAATCTTCTCCACGATCATAAGCAGCCGCCATAACACCAATGATACTCGGCCAGTCGACTTGATTAACGCGACGAAGCTTGAGGGCGCTTGCCATGTGCGCTCGTGGTTTCTCCGGCACAGCCAAGGTGTATCCGCGCGAATCCCGTCCCCTGCGCCCCGCTCGGCCGAACATTTGTAGCAGCTCGTCCGGCCTCACCCGCTGGATACGATGCCCCACCCGATACTCGCTGTCCGCCACGGCCACAGACCGCATGGAAAAGTTGATTCCCGCTGCCAGTCCCATAGTCGCAACCACGACCCGTAGTTGTCCCGCTTTTGCCAACGGCTCTATCACACCCGCTCTTTGCTGGTAACTCAACCCACTGTGATGAAAGGCCAAACGAGTTTTAAGAAGCCGCGATAAAGACCGACCAGCCATACGATGTTGCTCCGGACTCAACATCAAATACTCATCCACCGGCAGCTCTTTAGACAATTGTCGCGCAAGCGTTTCCGCTGCACTTCGGTGAGGAGCAAAGACCAGGAGTGGACCCAGGTTCGCTGCGAGGGCCTTCGCCACCACACGAGGCCAGTAGCCCCGAATTTTAGCCGGTATTTTGACTTTAAGCTGCTCGATAAATACTTCCTCTTGTGGAACCGACCGCTGCATATGGCGGAGAAGAACGGCATTTCGCCCGAGCCGCTGGAGCCAAGTGACCAGATCTTGTGGGTTGGAAACACTACCACTCATAATCAATAGCTGAGTGCCCTCTGGAACCATGGCCATTGCCAATTCGTAGTTCACCCCCCTCACGGGATCTGCCAGCATCTGGTATTCATCGATTACCAGGAGATCCGGACCTCTTCCTCGAAGAAATAGCCCCTTCTGGGTCTCAAGCGTCGCAACCAGAATGCGAGCATTCGGATTCTCGACAATATCCCCGGTGCAGATACCGACATCCCAGCCCTGCTCCCGCCATTCCATGAGCTTATCGTTCGCCAAGGCCCTCGTCGGCACGGTGTAAATCGCCTGACGCTTCAGCCCTTGCGTAGCGAATAGCTCAAATATGTAGGTTTTCCCGGCACCCGTGGGTGCGTGAACGACCAGATCCTTTCCAGCTAACAGATGGCGGACCGCTTGCTGTTGCCACAGGTCGGGTATCAATAGATCTGGCTGTAGTTCTGAATCCATGAGTTTTCAAACGACTCCCCGTCAAATAGAAGCAGGCCGTTGCAAGTTTCTCGGGAATCTTCACAGTGCTTCTTCAAATCTCAAGAATATCCCTTGACCCTTTATCCTTTCGATCTTTACTCGACTCGTTTTAAGGATGGGTGTCCCTCTCGGTCCCGAAACCCTTGCATAAATATGGATCAGGAAGCAGATAGCGAATCACAAGAGCGGATGGTTGAGGTCATCAATAAGATGGGAATTCATGCCCGTCCCGCCGCTATGATCGTGCGTATCGCTAATAAACACGACGCCGAGGTCTATGTTGAAAGAGACGGCGAGCTCGTAAATGGTAAGAGTATAATGGGTCTGATGATGCTTGCGGCGGGCGAAGGCTCAAAGCTGAAGTTTATCGCAAGTGGACCGGGCGCAAAAACCGTACTCGATGAAATGGACGAGCTTTTCAAAAGTAAGTTCAACGAAGGTTAATTTAGACCAATCCGAAGAAAGCTTCGGTATTGTTGCGGCTAATCTCAGCCAACTCGATTTCTGAAATCTCAAATAACTCCGCGCAATATTTTGCTGTTAGCGCTGTGTAAGAGGGCATACATGGCTTCCCACGATGAGGAACCGGAGCCAAATAAGGCGCATCCGTTTCAACCATGAATCGATCCAGCCCTTGCGCCAACGCAGCTTCACAAACATCCGCCGCATTTTTGAAGGTAATAATGCCGGTGAATGAACCACGCCCTCCACGCTCATTGAGCGTTTTCATCGCCGCAACATTTTCTACGAAACAGTGAAATACTACCTTGTTCCAGTTAATCTCGGCCGCATCCAACTCCTCGATACACTCAACAAAAGCGCCTCGCGAGTGGATAACGACTGGGCAATCGAGCTCTCTAACGATCTTCAACTGCGCTTGTAATGCCGCTTTCTGGTATCCCATTATAGCCTCCGCTTCACTGCTATCTTTGGGTAGGTGAAAGTGATCCAAGCCAATTTCTCCAAGCGCAACAGGCCGAACCAGATTTTTTTCAAAGTAAGCTGGGATCTGCCCGACCTGCTCCTCCCAGTCGGCATCCACATTGCACGGATGAAGGCCAACCGTATAATCGATTGTGCCCCGATGACTCTCAACCAGCTTACGATACAAGCCCCAGTCTTCGTCGCTGGTACCAACCGTAATCAGGCGATTCACACCTGCATCCCGTGCTGCATTCAAGGTACTCTCCAATTCCCCTTTCTGGTGAAACTTTTCCAGGTGGCAATGACTGTCTATAATTGAAAACGGTTTCGACATCTCAATCCGGACGCTGGCGTTCTCGATCAGATAAATCAATCATCAAGCCAATTGAAAGGCCCTTCATTTTTCCACGACTGAGCCCCAACGAACATCCAAAACGCAAAGCGCTTAATGCGACTGCAAATCGGCAATCAAAATTCTTTGACCTCCGATACCAAAGGCCTCTTATTAGCGACTTTCTCTTTAACAACAACCTATGGAAAACGTAATTATTGTCGGAACAGGCTGTGCGGGCCTTACTGCTGCTATTTATACAGCTAGAGCAAATCTAAACCCGCTAGTCATTGAAGGCAATCAACCAGGAGGTCAGTTGACGACGACTTCTGAAGTGGAAAACTTTCCTGGATGGCCCGAAGGCATTGATGGCTACTCGCTGATGGATAACTTGCGTAAACAGGCTACCCGCTTCGGTACTCGCTTCGAAAACAACCTGATTGACTCAGTCGATTTTTCCGGCGACGTGAAAATTTTAAAGGCCGGAGATAAGACTTACGAAGCCAAAACGGTCATCATTTCTACTGGCGCATCCCCCCGACTACTCGGCCTCGATTCTGAAAAGATACTGTTTGGAACCGGCGGCGTATCTACCTGCGCAACCTGCGACGGTGCATTTTATCGCGATATGGAAGTAGTGGTTGTCGGAGGCGGTGACTCAGCCTGCGAAGAAGCCACATTCCTGACCCGTTTCGCGTCAAAAGTCACGTTGATCCACCGGCGGGACGAATTACGAGCGTCGAAGATCATGGCAGACCGAACTCTGGCCAATCCCAAAATCGAGATGTGCTGGGACTCAGCTGTAACCAACATCGAAGGTGCCGACGGAAATGCGGTCACTGGGGTGTCGGTCAAGAACCTGAAAACTGGCGAAGAAAAAACAATTCCTTGTGCAGGCGCATTTATAGCAATCGGACACATTCCGAACACCAAAGCGTTTGCTAATGCCCTAAGCACCGATGAAAATGGTTACTTCCTTGCCGAGGCAGGTACTCAAATAAGATCCAATATCGAAGGCGTTTACGTAGCCGGAGATTGCGTGGACCACGTGTATCGCCAAGCGATTACAGCCGCTGGAATGGGCTGTCAGGCAGCGATTGAGGCGGAACGCTGGCTCGCAGAAAACGAGTAAAACTCCCCGTAGAGCTCGATAATACGGGCATTTTTCTTTTTTGAGACTTTTTCTCAATTACAGGTTGCTTTTTAGAATAATTCCAATTCGCTATTGTTACTCAGTCTCAATATCATGCCGATAACAGAAGCACATTTAGAAACCTTAAACAAAGCACTCGGGCAATCTGGACTTAGATCCACTCGTCAACGCGAGGTCGTTTATGGCGTAGTAGCGGTAGCAAAAGACCACCCAACTGCGGATGAAATCTTCGCCCGCAGCCGGCAGGAAATGCCGACCATCTCACTCGCAACCGTCTACAACTGCCTAGAAACACTCAACGATTGTTCCCTGATTCGCCAAGTAAACTTCGAGCGCGAATCGACCCGCTACGAACCGAATCTGCAGCCCCATGCTCACTTTTACTGCGATAAGAGCGGTAGGGTCATGGACGTGCAGCTTCCGGATGAACTTTTCTCCAAACTCAAGAACCTACTCCCACAGACGGCTTCAGTATCCAGCATTGAACTTAATTTCCGAGGAAACATGCCACAAAGCTAGGCTACCCTGAACCAACCATATTAAATCTTTATCACTGAAAAATGAGCGCATTAGAAATCAAAAACTTGAATGTTAGCATCGAAGAGAAGCAAATCCTGCGGAACTTCACTCTTACTCTTCCGAAAGGCGAAGTTCACGCCATCATGGGACCCAACGGGACCGGAAAATCGACATTGGCAAAAGCCTTGGCTGGTCATGAAGACTACAGCATTGACGGGGGTAGCGCGACCATGGATGGGAAAAACATCCTGGATATGGAAGTCGACGAAGTCGCTCGGGCAGGACTGTTTCTAGCGTTTCAGTATCCCATCGAGATTCCCGGAGTCTCAATCGCGAACTTTATCCGTGCGGCAAAAAGCTCACGCCTACCCAAAGGAGAGGATGTTGATGCCATTGCTTATTACAAAGAATTGTACGCCGAGATGGAACGCCTCGGAATTGATCGCAAGTTTACAAGCCGCTCGGTCAACGAAGGTTTCTCGGGGGGTGAAAAGAAGCGTTGCGAGATTCTCCAAATGGCCATGTTGAAACCCGACTACTGTATCCTTGATGAAACCGATTCAGGTCTGGATGTGGATGCCCTGAAGATCGTAGCTGAAGGAGTAAACCACATGCGCGGTGAAGATCGAGGCATCCTCGTAATCACTCACTACCAACGACTACTCAACTATATCGTCCCCGATCATGTGCATATCATGTGGGATGGCCGTATCGTCAAGAGCGGTGACAAATCACTGGCTATTGAAGTCGAAGAGCGCGGCTACGACTGGATCAAGGAAGAGCTCGCAGCAACCGTCTAACTCAAGAGAGGACCTATATTATGAGCACCGAAGCAGCCATTGATATCGATAGAGATAAGGGAAACTTTAGCTACGATACGAAATACGAATTTGACGCAGGCATTGGCCTGAACGAGACCACGGTCAACTATATCGCGGACGTTAAAGGCGAAGACGATTGGGTTCGTGCATTTCGCCTGAAAGCCCTGGAAGTATTCAACTCCAAACCGCTCCCGACCAATTGGGCGACCAAGGATCTGGAGAATATCGATTTTGACAAATTTCGTTACTACCTTTCCACCGGTCAGCAACCGAGCCGTACCTGGGATGATGTTCCAGACGACATTAAGGAAACATTTGAACGCTTGGGGATTCCCGAGCAAGAACGGGCCTTCCTTGCCGGCGTAGAAGCACAGTTTGATAGTGAAGCCGCCTATTCCAGAATGAAGGACGATCTCTCAAAAGAGGGAGTCATCTTTGTTGGATCAACCGAGGGCCTCAAAGAACACCCCGAAATTTTCCGAAAGTTTTTTGGTAAAGTTATCCCAACGGGAGATAACAAGTTCAGCGCACTCAACAGCGCAGTCTTCTCGGGTGGAAGCTTCATTTATGTGCCTCCAGGAGTGAAAGTGAAACAGCCCCTACAGGCTTACTTCCGCATCAATGCGGAAAACTTCGGCCAGTTTGAG
>CALGUT010000779.1 GCA_937920335.1 uncultured Opitutales bacterium | reverse complement strand
GCGCTGCCGGGCAGTCATTCGATCAGGCAATCAAAGATATGAACCTGGTTGCTTCAGACTATTTCGGCAAAGATCTCGAAGGCCTCAACGAAACCCGAGTGACTGATAAATCCCGCGTTGAAATGGGAGAGATCGAGGTAATCGAACAAGCACCGGAGTAAACGAAAAGCATGCGACCAAACGTTTTCGGTTGGCCTTCACGGCGGTATGGACCCGGTCTATACCAGATTGCCGATGTGTCCGGTCCATAACAGATTGCCAAGCCTGGCTTTAGTCGGAAGCCTGGGTTATGATTCACGGGAAAGTTCGATCAAGGAAGCGTAAGCAACCTGGGAAGTAACGACACTGCGGAATCCTTTTCGCTGGAAACAGTATTCTCCATGCCGATACCGAATCGCAGGGATCGGTCGCAATATGCTATTTACTTTGGTTGTGGAGCTGGAGGCTCGGCGTTTACAGGAGGCTAATACTGACCTTCACTGATGCTCCAGCCGCCATCGACTGAAAGGACTTGGCCGGTGGTAAACTTGGATCCTTCACTGAGGAAGTATATGGCGGCTTGATCTAAATCTGAGGGCATACCGATTCGCCCTCCGTCAAGCGGTTGCTTGGTTTTTATAAACTGCTGGATGGTTTCATCTTCGGCGGCCCGTTGGGCCATCGGCGTCTCGACCAAAGCAGGGGCTAACACGTTGAAGCGGATATCCTGATCGGCGTAATAAGCGGCCACTGACTTTGTGAAACCTATGATAGCTGCTTTTGTTGCGGCATAGGCATGGCTGGCAAAGTATTTGGGGGAGGGAGAGTATCCAAGGACGGACCCTAGATTTAGAATGCTTCCGCCATGGCCGAGTTTGAGGAAGCGTTGAGCTGCCGCCCGGTTGGATTGAAATAAGGAGGTCAGATTCCAGTTGAGAGTTTTTTCCCAACCTTCGTCGGTGATCTCATGAAGAGGGCCGTCGCCGTATTTCCGACCGCTTCCGCCGGCTACATGGTAAAGGCCGTCAAAATGTCCGAATGAGTCGATTGCCAGATCGATCGCCTGGTCGGCGGTTGTAGTTGCTGTCGCGTCTGCTGCCAAGGTCCGCACGGAATCGCCTAATTCACTGGCAAGGGCGTCGCAACTGGTTTGAGACCGACCGACCGCGATGACTTTGGCTCCCGCTTTCACAAAGGCTGTTGCGGCACTTCCGCCAATACCCGTTGTTCCGCCGATAATGACGATGACTTTGCCCTCAAGTAACATAGCGTGAGCCTAGTCTTGTAGCGCAGTTTCGTTCAAGGAATAAGGGAACGGTTGACAGAGAAACCGATCTGGTAACGCTCGCAGCTTATGGCCCGCCCGCGTTCGCAAAAAGTCATTGAGTTGAAAGAGAAACTGATCCGCAGGATTGAGCACGGTTACTATCAACCGGGAAGTCGCTTTATGTCGAACCGTGCCTTGGGGCAGCGGTTTGAGATCAGTTACCAGACAGCAGACACCTTGCTCCGCGAATTGGTTACTGAAGGTTATTTGTTTCGGAAACCGGGGAGCGGCACTTATTTGCGAGGAGAGGCGTCCTTGCTTACGGGTGTCGAACTGATCCTAAACGAGCGCGCGAAACGGGAGGGCAGTTTTGGGGCTTTGCTGCGTGATCGCCTGGTTCAAGGTTTTGAACGGGTTGGGATCGCTGTAAAGATTCGTTGGGATAGTCCATCCCTTCAGATTCCAACGGACAGTCTTCCAGTGTTTTGGGAATGCCTTCCCTTGCCGCGTCCGTCGGTCGAAGTGGGGCGGTATTGCCTACTGATTAACCAGGCCCCTCCCAAGGGACTCTCAGGTGCTTATGTGGATGCGGTGAGTGTCGATGATCATTCCGGTGGTATTGCTGCGGGTGAGTTGGTAAGCGATCGGACGGAAACAAGGGGCGTTGCGGTTCTGGGTGGCCCGGAAACGGATCAGCGCTGTCTCGATCGAGTGAGTGGCTTTCTTGAGGTTATTCCTAAGGCGAGGGTTTACTATGCGAATTCCTGGTTTTATGAAGACGGTCTGAAGGCAGCGGCATTTTTGTTTAAGCAGCCTCCTAAAGTCGTGTTCTGTGCGAATGACCGTCTGGCCCAATCGTTGGTAGACTATGCCAAGTCCAACCGGATACCGTTACCCAAGATCATTGGTTTTGACGACGCCCCGGTTGCCGAGCAGCTGAATCTGACAACGATCGCTATGCCCTGGGCAGAAGTGGTCACAAACGTTGTCGAAGTCGCCCAGAAACGGATAGCGGGCGACACGTCGACAGGCAGTTCGAGGGTCCTCGCACCTCGACCGGTATTGCGAGCTAGTCTATAGTTGGTGAATGTGACTCGCTGAGTTTCGGCATTGCGGGGACGCAATGGCCCTACCGTTTGGTAGCTTGCGGTGGGTAGGGCAATCGCTTCCAGCTATGCCGTTGGGTGGAATTGTTCACGAACGTGGTTGAAGTAGCTCAGAGACCGATCAATGGCGGCACTGAGTATCTCGGCATTGCGGGGACGCAATGGCCCTACCATTTGAGTAGTTTACGATGGGTAGGGCAATAGCTTCCAGCTATGCCGCTGGAACATCTGCTTCCCATCGCCAAGGCCATTCTTCGAACTGGGTTACTAGTTTTGCGCGAACTGGGTTTTGCCGAATATAGTCGGCTTTGGCCTCAATGCTTTCCCAGCCGCGTAGACGATGATCAAAGAAATCGCGCTGCCAAACAACATTAGACTGTTTGGATAGATAGGACTTCCAGGCAGTGATGAATTGTTTCATTCCTGTGGTCTGAGGAAAGGCCACTAACAGGTGAAGATGATCCGGCATGATAACCAGAAGCCGACAAAACCAGTTTTGTTGGGTGTGATGAAATTTGACTGAGTCGAGGATTAGCTCACCGAGTGGAGTTCTTGCAAACTGGTTGAGACCACGAGGGTTTCCGTTGATCGTTATGAAGTAGAGTTCGGATTGTGAGACCCCACTGGGTGGAGTATGGACGAGCTGTTTCCTTTGAGGGAGGGGATCGGACATCGTTGCCCAGTCTCTTAGGTTCAAAGGACCCGGCAACGTTTTTGTATGCGGCCTGTTGTTCTATCAGCGTTCGTCTAAGTGGCGACACTGAGTAAGTCGGCATTGCGGGGACGCAATGGCCCTACCGTTTGCGTAGTTTGCGACGGGTAGGGCAATAGCTTCCAGCTATGCCGTTGGGTGGAATGGTTCATGAATGTCGTAAAAGTGGCTCAGCAACGCATCAGCCAACACCTCGATCGCGATATTAAGTAATCCTCGCGACACTGAGTATCTCGGCATTGCGGGGACGCAATGGCCCTGCCATTTGCGTAGTTTGCGACGGGTAGGGCAATCGCTTCCAGCTATGCCGTTGGGTGGAATGGTTCATGAATGTCGTAGAAGTGGATGAGAGACGGATCAGCGGCGGCATGTCGACCGCGATATCAAGTAATTCTCGCGACACGCTGAGTTTCGGCATTGCGGGGACGCAATGGCCCTACCGTTTGGGTAGCTTGCGGTGGGTAGGGCAATAGCTTCCAGCTATGCCGTTGGAACCTTAGGTCGTTTTCGGCTGGCACTTTTCGTCCAACTGTCGATGGCTACCGACCTGTACGGTTTGTCCACTATCAGCGGAGCCGATCACCGCGAAGACAGCGGCGAGTGTTTCCAGATTATTACGGGCTGAGTTGAATGGCTGGCGGTCTTCTTCTATGGCGCACAGCAGTTCTCCCATCGTACCGCGAAAGCCGTCGTTGAACCATTCGCCTTCGAGTTTGGCGGTGGCGATACCTTCCTCCGTTTCGAGAGTTACTTCGTCGATTTTGCAGACGGCGCCGGAGGCATTGATAATTCCTTGGGAGCCGGTGATCGTAAAGCGTTCGAGATTGCCGTGCTTGCTATGGCCGTCGAATCCGAGCGTCGCGAAGCCGTTGGTAAACTGAATAAGGGCGCTACCCATCATGGAGGGTTCTAGGGTTTGTTCAATTGCGCGGCTTAAGCTTCCGTTGGCTCGTTCGGCCGTTTGGTCGTTGAAAAAGTTAACCGCCATATCGATCCAGTGGACGGCGAAGTCGTAGAGGATGATGTGGTGAATGGTTTCGAAGGGGGTTCCCTTGATCCAGGTGTGATCCCAATTGAGAAAGATGTTGATGCTGTGGACGTCACCGATGAGACCTTCATTGATGGTTTGTTGCATGTAACGCACGTAGGGTGCCCAGCGACCGTTTTGGTTGACGGCCAGCTTGAGGTTTTTTTCGTCGGCCAGGTCGGCGAGACGGGTTGCGACCTCCAAGTCGAGGGCAAATGGTTTTTGACTGAGCACATGCTTACCCGCATTCAGCGCGGCTTCGATGGCAAGAGCACGTGGGCCTGGATGTAGGGCGATATCCACTACGTCGATCTCTGGGTTTTTCAAGAGTTTATGGTAGTCATCGTAGCAGATTGCTTCCGGGTAAAACTCAGATCTACGGGCCTCGGTTTTTTCTGGGTTTAGATCGCACAAACCAACTACGTTCAGGTTGTCCTGTTTGTAAGCGCTCAGGTGATGGGTGGTGATACCGCCGCAACCGATGAGACCAATCTTGGGGCGGTAGCGTTTTGGGAACCGTGGTCTGTAATCAAGTTGAGGTGCCGGTATTACATTGATCTCGGATTCTGATTCAAGGGTGTAGTTGTTGTCGTCGGACATGTGCTTAATATTGGGGTTTTGGGTGTCCTGAGAAAGCGGCAGAGCAGGGATGCTCTTGCCCTACCAAAAAGCCGTGAATAGGTAGGGCTACTGCGTTCTCGCAGTGCCGTTTGGAGGCTGTAACTTGTAATCGGCTTCTCACAGCTTAACCGTTGATTTCGTTTCCGCGCTTTTGGCGGCTGCATCCACGATGATTTGTCCTATGCGCGAGGTGTTTGCACTGAGTGGCCCGTCTATAGGTAACTGATTTTTCAGGCAATGAAGGACGTAAGGGATGGGTGCGTGGAACGGGTGAATCAAGTCATCGGATGGGACCGTTTTACCTTCCGGGCAGTCGCGAGTCTGTATTCGAATTGTTGGTTCCAGATCATAGGAGGCGATGGTTCCTTCCGATCCTACGATATTGAACCCACACTTGGGTTGTGGCTGGTGAGTCCATGGATCGGTGAAGGTTCCCCATCTGGTTTCAAACTTTGACAGGGTGCCGTCCGCATAGCGGCAAATGGTGATGCTATGTTCGTCGACTTCGAGGGTTGGGTCACCGCCGGTAATGGTCGTAACTTCCTCCGGTATCCTTCCGCCGTTGTACCAGGCAGCAAGGGTGGTTCCGTAACCGAGGTAGTCGAGTAACGAACCACCGCCTTCACTTGTTTTATAGAACCAGCTTTCGGCTTTTCGCTCTGCGGTTACGTTCAGGACGACTTTATCCGCGCCGTGGGCGAGGGGACCTCGGTTTCCATCGTAGAAGTGAACTTCGCGAACGGTCCCAATGGCACCTTCATTTACCAATCGGTAGGCCGTTGCATGAGAGGGATACCAACGCAGTGGCCAGTTGATGATGAGTTGCTGGCCTTCGCTGATGGCCGCCAGCATACGGTCAGCGCCCTCCAGATTATCCGCAAAGGGTTTTTCGATAAACAAGTGTTTCCCATAGGGGGCAATCTTCTCAACGTATTCGGCATGCCGTGCCGTAGAAGCGCAAATGATAACCAGATCGGGATCCGTCGATCGCATGCAGTCATCGATATCGGTAAAGACGCGATTGTCGGGGATCGAAAAATTCCCAATAGCCTCCTGCATGCGGGCCTTATCCTCATCGCAAATACCGACGATTTCCGCATTCGGATGGTCGAAGGTCTGTCGAAGCAGATCACCCATGTGAAAGTGATCAAAATTGATTCCGGCGATTTTCCAAGTCTTGCTCATGGCTGATAATTACAAGTGTTAGTGGGACTAGTGAATGTAATCAGTTTGGTTTATATCGGCGCAGCGAGGACGCTGTCTCCCTACCTTTAAAAAGCCTAGGGGGTAGGGCAAGAGCGTCTTCTCTCTGGCGTTACCCATATTGTAGAGGTTCGTACTACAAAATTTCATGCTCCTAAATTAGCATAGTACTTTGCGATTCTACGTCCATGTTCATCGTAGGCAGACTGGAATAATGCGTTGGCCCGCTCAGAACCAACCACCGCTCCCGCGGTAAGCACTTTGGGCGGCTGACCGGCTGCGGTCAGACGGAGGGCAACCTCTGCCTTGATAGAATTTACGATGAGGCAACCACCGACGGTTGAACCGGGAGACACCGGTGTGTCCAATCCATCAACATAGACCATGGCGTCGCCTACGGGAGCGCCCGAATCGAGGACCAAGTCAGCGAAGTCAGAGAGCTTCTTACCGCGTTCATCCTTGGTCGTAGAAGCTTCCGAGTGAAGTTTGCTGATTAAGGCTACGACTTTGACGCCTACTTTTTGAAACTGCTCGGCCATTTCTATTGGCACACGGTTGGAGCCGCTGGAAGAAACAACCAGAGCACAATCCTGATCACTGAGATCAAAGTTGCGCACAATCTGTTCGGCGAGTCCGGAGACGTTTTCCAGATACATAGCCTGCCGCTGTCCGTTGGCTCCAACGACCAGGTTATGAAAGGTAAGAGACAGCTCAACGATGGGATTGAAGCCGGGAAACGATCCGTAGCGGGGCCACATTTCCTCGGTAAGAATGCGACTATGACCGGAGCCGAATAGATGAACCATGCGGCCCGCGAGAATGGTTTCAGCAAACCAATCAGCAGCTGTGTTTATGGCGTCTTCCTGGGCGGCAACGGCGTCGATGAGACCGCGAGATTTTTGGAGGTAGTCTTGAGTGGGAGTCATAGTTTTAGGATAAAGGATGCGAGATGATTGGAGCGGGAGTAGAGATCAGGATAACGATTAAGATTATGATCAGGATAATGATTAAGATTGGGGATTAGGGAAAGTAGCTCGTTCGGTGTTGGGAAAAATTCTGCTCCGGCATTGCGGGGACGCAATGGCCCTACCGTTTTGGTAGCTTGCGATGGGTAGGGCAATAGCTTCCAGCTATGCCGCTGGGTGGAATTGTTCATGAACGTGGTTGAAGTGGCTGAGCAATGCATCAACGGCGACACGTCGACCGCGATATTAAGTAATTCTCGCGACACGCTGAGTTTCGGCATTGGGGGGACGCAATGGCCCTACCGTTGCCAATTGTTTCGAGGCGGGTAGGGCAACAGCTTCCAGCTGTGCCGCCAAGTTGGGATGTGTTCTTAACTGACAACATGGGGTATTGAATTGGAGCGGGAGTAGAGATCAGGATAACGATTAAGGTTACGATCAGGATAATGATTAGGATTGGGGATTAGGGAAAGTGACTCGTTCGCCGTTGCGGAGAATACTGCAGTTTACCCCTTTGGCTGAACAAGCCGTACCGAAGTCGATAGGGTCGGCGGTATTGAACTCAAACATATCGTAGTGGTGAGGGATGGTTGTGGCTATACTGCAATCTGCGGCGAGTTGTGCGGCTTCCTCGGCATTGAGGTTTCCGGCTACGCGACGTTCGGCCTTAAAGCCATTGATAGGCAGGAAAGCCAGGTCGATATTAAATCGGTTGAGTCGTTCTTCCAGGCCCTCGTAGAGTCGAGTATCTCCGCTGTGGTAGATCGTCCAAGGCCCCAACTGAATCACAAAGCCCATAAAGTGATGCTCACCTTTTTCGTTGGTCTTAAGCTCATCGTGAGCTGAGGCGATCCCATGAAACAAAATGCCGTCTACTTCTATGGAGTCTCCGTCATTCAGGCCAATGGGCCAATCTGGATCGGATCCCATACGAGTGGCAACGAATGCGCGATTGGCTTCCGGAATGATAAACTGGCTGTCGGGGTTGGACTCAAACAGAGGAGCCAGGGTTTCCTGGTCCAGATGATCGGTGTGATTATGACTCGATGTGATGAAGTCGATACCAGTCAGTTTTGATGGATCGACCACCAGTTCCGTGATGCGGGTATGTGGCTTGTCGGTGACGGCGTATTTTCGCGTGAGGGAATCCGAGAGATAGGGGTCAAGTAGAACTGATTTCCCAGACGACATAATAAGGAATCCACTTTGGCCCAACCACCAGGTATAGAGCGTATCCGAAGTGTCCTTACGGGCAGTTTCAATATCGCTCAATAGAGCGTCATCTTTTTGGAACGCTTGTTTCATCCAGCGTTTGGCAAGCCGAGTTCCTTGCGAACGATATTTGCTCCGGTGACCATGTTCTTCAGCTTTTCCTTAGCTGCCCAGCGAGCGGTTTGAGAAAGTCCACAATCGGGTGCGAAAACGAGTCGCTCTGCCGGTGCAAACTCGAGGCAACGACGGATGATGGCTGCCACGTCATCGGGTGTTTCAATGTAGTAACTCTTCACATCAATGATGCCCACCGCGGCATCCATCTTTTTGCTGATAGCCTCAATGAGATCGAGAAAGACAAAGTTTGTCGTGCAAGTCTCAATATGCATCTCATCCACATGCATATCTAGAAATGCGGGAAACATGGCGCGCGGAGTTCGTTTTCCAACGCCTCTTGCTTTGTAGTTTCCAAAACAGAGATGTGAACAGATGCGGGCTTTTCCCACCGCGGGTTCCACCGTGCGATTAAACAGGTCTACGAACAGCGCCGGATCAGCTTTGTAGGCATAACAGCTCATAGACGGTTCATCGACGCAGATTTCTTCGCAGCCGGCTTCAACCAGGGCCTCGATTTCTTTCTGCACGATTGGGAGCAGTGCCTCAGTGATGGCCATTCTGTGCGGGTATTGATCATTCGGAAGCAGGCGGCCACTCATGGTAAAGGGACCGGGAATACTCGCCTTGAGTTTTTGGCCTACGGGCGCGAGTCTTTGCAGTCTTTCGAATTCCTCTACCGCGCCGAGTCCGTTTGGGGCTGACAGGTCGTCTGAAATGGCATGCTTGCCGCGTTGGTCGTGGGCTGGGGGGCCAAATAAACGAGGAGAGGCGCTCTCGAGGTCGATGCCCTCGATGTAGCCGTAGAACGAAAGGTTAAAGTCAAACCTGGTTTGTTCCCCATCGGTAATCACATCGAGGCCGGCATCCACCTGATCATGAATCGCAGCGATCACGGCGTCTTCTTGCATCTCCTTGATGTCGTCGGTGCCAAATTGCGTAAGATGTTGTGAGGCAAATTCCAGCCATCCGGGAAAAGGGTAGCTGCCTATCACCGAGGTTCGTAAAGGTGTGTCTTGCATAGGTATTTCATGTTTGGAACGGGATAAAAATGAGCAAGTGGTTAAAGAACAGTTTATGGATAAAGTGATATGGTAATAAGATTGATCGTCGGTGGCTAAAGAGGATTTTTCCATTGTGTGATTCCGAATATCTCATCCGAATTCGACTGGGTTTCGTTTAAATAACGTGAAATCGTTAAATAAGGCTAAAAAGCTACTGAATCGGCAGATCAGCCCTTCGTTATGTGGAGCTCCTATCCTTAAGATCCTTCCTAACTCTATCTTTCCCTGAGTAGCTGCTATGCTGAAATCAAAACTTCCTTACCTCGTCCTGAGTCTAGTCTTATACGCGACGCCCATGGTCGCCAATTTCTTACTGGTTGACGACTTTGAAGGGTATGTGGCTGGTTCAGCTATTAATGGGCAGGGCGATTGGACTTCTGGGAACGGAGTGAATCAGGTAATTGTAGACCCGGTAAATCCATCCAATAAAGTCTTATTACTCGGACCAGGGGTTCCGAGACATGAAACTTACAACGACAATGCGTCAGTAACTGCTCCAGACGGTACTGTGGTTACGTTGTTTGCGCGTTTTCGCATGACAAGCGGATCGCTAAACGTCAATTTCGGCTTATCGGATCTAGCGGCGCCCGGGCCCGGAGTCTACAATGACTTCGAAGCTCAGGTTCGTGCGTTCGAAGGGGTTATGGATACGCGTGATGGCGGTGGCTTTCAGCCGCTGAGTAGCGGTGGCGGAAGTTCTGTGAATGATCCTGATGCCTGGTATCAACTTTGGATGGTAGCCGACAATGCGACGGATAACGTGACACTTTTTATACAGAGCGATGACGATCCCGCATTTTTGAACCAGACCGAACTTCTTAGTGCGGCTCCTCCGACGAATTTTCGATTTGGGACTTCGGATCCGCTTAGATCCATTTATTTGGTGAACAATGCGAGTGCCGCGAATTTTTACTTCGATGATTTCTGGATTGATACCACGGGTCAAAATCTCCTGGACCCGACTGTGCCAAGTGGACCAGTCGTAGCAGTGGACGACTCAATTGAGGTGGGCGTGAATGGTGCTTTGGCATTTGATCCCACAGCAAACGACACGGGTGGAGCAAATTTTGCCTCTCTGGAAATAGTGACCCCTCCGGCGTTTGGTACTGCGTCAATCGATTTGGATCGAGGGCTTGTTGTTTATAAGCACACTGGGGGCGCTGCAGGAGCAGACAGCTTTCGCTATCGCCTTTCCAATTTTGCTGAGGATTCGACCGAAGAGGCGGATGTAGCGATCTCCGTATCTGGTGAGCTCCGGGTAGACAATAATACGGTTGCCGTACCACTGGACGCTCCTGCCGCTGCGGAAGGACAATTGACTGTCAAAAATGCGCTTCCGGGTCTTACGTTTCCGGATGCGGTGACCATGACGACTGTTCCGGGCAGTCCGACCGCTTTGATGGTGGCGTCAATCAAGGGGTCCATTTGGTATATTCCTGACACAACGGCTGCGGTGCCCACGCGGCATGAGATTCTGAATGTAACGTCTCTCTCCAACTTTACGAATGGTCGCAGTATCTTTGCTATAACCTGTTACCCTGACTTCGAAACGACAGGCAACATCGTAGTTAATTATCAGGGAGATGGCACCCGTCTACCGGTGCCGAGTGGTGGTCAGTCGATTCACGATGTCATTCCGAATCTCGATCTCAATGGAGCGCCATCAGGTAGCTTTACCACTGATCTTCGGGTCTCGCGCTTTACACTTTCAGCCGCTCACATCGCAGATGTGGTAGCCACTGGTATGTCAGCCGCCGAGAATCTGGCAGCTCTCGATACTGAGTTTCCATTTATCAATATGGCAGAGCAGAATACGATCCATACCATAGGTGATTGTAAGTTCGGCCCGGACGGATTTCTGTATGTGGGTTTCGGGGACGAGGGCGGTCAACCGGATGTGCACCGCAACGGGCAGCGCATCAATAAAGACTATTTTAGCTCCCTCTTGAGGATCGATGTGGATCCAGATTCCACCAACCCCAAGCCGAACCCGCATTACACGATCCCGGCTGGACCGCTCAATGGCGGCGTGTACCCATTTTTCACTGACGCAGAAACCCAGACTCCGAACTTTCGTGTCCCTGCCGATAATCCGTTTATTCACACGAGTTTAGGTGGAGCCTGGGGTGGGGATTTCAATGGTTCGGATCTGTCGGGTGCACTCGATAGCATTCGGACGGAAATCTGGGCTCTCGGGCTGCGCAATCCGTTTAAGTTTCACATAGATCAGGAAGATGGCACCGGAGACACTGAAGCGTGGATTGGAGATGTCGGCTATGAAACCTGGGAAGAATTTAACCGTTTTGAGAAAGGGGACAATGGCGGTTGGTCATACTTTGAAGATGGGATTCGGACGCCCGGG
>CALGUT010000778.1 GCA_937920335.1 uncultured Opitutales bacterium | reverse complement strand
AAACACCATTATGTCGAAGAATAGCAAAATTGATAAACAACCTATAATTGAGAAGTTTCGCAAAAGCGATGCTGACACTGGATCCTCAGAGGTGCAAATCGCTCTATTAAGTGCGAGAATCACCCAGCTAACCGATCACCTGCGTATCCACCGCAAAGACTATCACTCCCGCCGTGGACTGATCGCTTTGGCCAGCCGGAGACGCAAATTACTCGATTACGTAAAACGCCACGATCTGAATAAGTACAAGAAGATGTTGGAAGAGCTGAAGCTCCGTCGTTAATTCGTAATCTACCTGACCTAAATGGTACCTCTATACTCCGTGGATCTCCTTAGAGATGCTCGCTGTTTATGTACTGCCAAAAGAAGAAAGGCGGGTTCAGTGATCGCAGGCTCGTAGCCTCATATCACTCATTCTTGGAAGTCCCCGCCTGTAACACAGAGAAATAAACCTCATACAATGAATCAAAAACATTCAGTTACAGTCGACGGACTCGGAATTACATTTTCGACCGGCGATATCGCAAAACAATCCAGCGGTGCTGTCACCGTAGGACTCGGCGAAACCACTCTATTTGTATCCGCAACCGTTGCTGAAGAGCTTCGCCCGGATCAAAACTGGTTTCCCCTCACGGTAGACTACCGCGAAAAATACTCCGCAGCGGGTCGTTTCCCTGGCGGTTACTTCAAGCGAGAAGGCCGCCCGAGTGAAAAAGAGATCCTTACCTCTCGCCTATGCGACCGTCCACTCCGCCCTCTTTTTCCTAAAGGTTTCTTAAATGAGATCCAGGTCATCGGCATCTTGCTTTCGACCGATTTGGTTAATGACGCGGATATCCTGATGGTAAACGGCGCTTCAGCAGCCGTTCTCATATCCGACATCCCTTGGAATGGCCCGGTTGGTTGTATTCGTGTGGGTCAAATCGACGGTGAGTTCGTCGTCAATCCAACCAACGAGCAGCAATGTGATTCAGACCTCGACCTGATCTATGTGGGTACTGAAACTGAAATGTTGATGATCGAAGGATCGGCGGACCAAATCCCGGAAGCCCGCTTCATCGAATCCTTAGAATTTGCTCAAAAGGCAATCCAACCGATCATCGCAGCACAGAAAGAATTGGCAGCGATCGCAGGTAAGGAAAAACGCGAATTCGAGCTCTACAACGTTACCGACGAAAACTTAAAGTTCGTTCGGGACCTTATCGGTGACCGTCTCGGTGCAGCAGTTTACACAGCCAAGAAGTCCGAACGTCGCGCAGCTGTGAAGGCACTCAAAGAGGAAGCCGCAGCAGCTTTGCTAGCCTCCCAAGGTGACGAGGCTTATGATTCCAACCAAATTCGCATGGCCATGGAAGTTCTCCAGGAAGAAGTATACCGCGAAGGCATCTTGAACGATAACAAACGTGCTGACGGACGAGCTCCGCTCGATCTGCGCGCTATCTCCTGCAAGACCGACATTCTCCCTACCGTTCACGGTTCGTCCCTATTCAGCCGTGGTGAAACCCAAACACTGGGTTTGCTAACTCTCGGCGGCATGAGCGACGCACAGTCACTCGACGCCATCACGGGTGGAAGCAAAGAGAAGTCATTCATCCTTCACTACAACTTCCCCCCCTACTCAGTTGGTGAAACCGGAAGGTTTGGCATTCCCGGCAGACGGGAAATTGGTCACGGCGCTTTGGCAGAACGTTCACTTTTACCGGTGATTCCAGCTGAAGACGAGTTCCCATACTCAATGCGTATCGTATCTGAGATTATGGAATCCAATGGATCCACTTCCATGGCTTCTGTTTGTGCAGGCTGTTTGGCACTCATGGACGCTGGGGTTCCTATCATCGCTCCGGTTGCCGGTATCTCAATTGGTCTCGTGACTGAAAAAGATGACTCCGGACAATACGCCAAGAAAATCGTATTGGTAGATATCATCGGAGACGAAGACCATTTTGGTGACATGGATTTCAAAATCTGTGGTACCCGTGAAGGCATTACCGGATTTCAATTAGATTTGAAAATTAACGGACTTCCTCACGACACGATGCTAGAAGCAATCAAAGAGTCCTTCGATACTCGCATGAAGATCCTCGACAAGATGGAGGAAACCATGCCCGAAGCCCGTTCAGAGGTTAAGGAAAATGCTCCCCGTATCCAAACTGTCCAAATCGATCCTGAAAAGATCGGTCTGCTGATCGGTCCTGGCGGAAAGAACATCCGTCGCATGACTGAAGTGTCAGGTGCTAACATCGAGATTGATGACGACAACAGCGGTAAGGTCTACATCTACAGTAACAACAAACAGTCACTGGAAATTGCTCACAACGAGATCAAGCTGCTAACAGCTGAAATTGAAGTGGGTCAAATCTACCGTGGCACCGTTAAGTCTGTGAAGGACTTCGGCGCGTTCGTTGAAGCCCTTCCAGGAAAGGAAGGCTTAGTTCACATTTCTGAACTGGCTGATTTCCGCGTGAAGAAAACAGAAGACGTTGCCAAGCTCGGCGATGAAATCTGGGTGAAATGTATCGGAATCGACGACAAGGGTCGTGTGAAGCTCAGTCGCAAAGCAGCTATGGCTGAGCGGGAAGTAGAAGCCGGTGATTCCGACTCCGAAGAAGATTCTCCAGCAGAAGAAACTGAAGAGTCCTAAACGACGTCCATAACAACCTTTAAAGAAAAAGCCCGCTGTCTCATTCAGCGGGCTTTTAGTTTATAGAGGAGCTACAGAAATTCTTTGGTAGAAGCGAAGCCTAGGCCTTCAGCTTCTTATTTTTAATAAACTTTAAAAGTCGGTCAGACTTTTCTTCTTCGAAAATCGTTTCGAGAAGTTCGTCTTTTGATCCCGCAAGTAGATGGAGTTCAAACTCAGTGGGCATATCGCGAAGCTCAGTCTGATTGTTAAGGGAACTTACAGAAAATCCGCTAATCAGCACAGCTCCAAGCACCCATTCTTTTTTCCAATAATATAATTGACCCCGCATCGAGCTTTAAAGCAAACGACAGAAATTCGCGAAATCAACGGATTTAGCATCCCCTACCCCTCATTTCAGCTATTCCCCCATGGGGTTACTCAGGGTGAGACGGAAAGAATTGGGCAGAGTCGCCCATAAATCATTGCAGTTGGTATTCCCGCGAGATCTTTTATCAGCCAACATTATGCCTAAACCAACTTTCTTACTCACCAACGACGACGGTATAAACGTCTACTTTATACAAGCGTTGGCTAAATCGCTCATTCAATACGGTAACGTTTATGTGGCAGCTCCCGCCCAAGAGCAAAGCTGGGTTGGCCGACGAATAACAAGAAGCGCGGAGGTTTCCGTGAGTCGCTACAATAAGATTCCTGGAGTTACTGCCTGGGAAATCAACGGCACTCCCAGTGATTCCGTCAATATCGCTTTAAGCTACCTACTCCCCGAACAACCAAATGTGATTGTCTCAGGAATAAATGTCGGTTGGAACGCAATGTTACCGCTACTATTCAGTTCTGGAACGGTAGCGGGAGCTCTGGAAGGAGCCGTATGGGGCATTCCGTCTGTAGCCTTATCGATGCACTTACATGAGGAAGATTTTGAGGCGGTTAAACAAGACTCCATAAATCCTCCAGCTCATATCCGAGCACGAGTCGACATCGCGGCGAAACTGGGCGCTGAATTTGCCGCCAGCAAAGTCGGAACGGATAACCTGAACCACACCGTCTTCAACATAAATTTTCCAACTAGCCCAAAACCCGACACTCCATGGATAAACACTCAACCAGGTCAGATTGACATGGGAAGTTTATTTGCTGAGACGCGCCCCGGACATTATGCATTCCAATATACCGAGGACACCAAGAAAACGGCACCCTCCGGACTGCCCTCGGACTTCGAAGTTTTCTCGGCTGGAAATATAAGTCTATCAAAGCTGGACTTCAACAAACTGGGCTAGCTAACATTTCCTTACTTACGAAGGACCGAACGATTAAATTATTGTTAGAAATCACGAATACAAAAGAGCTTGTTGATCCGCAAAAACTAACACTGATTAATCCCCGGGAAAGATGAGCCCAAAGACCTCCCAACCCTCAAATCATAGTTTCAGTAGATGGAAGAAAAGCTGAGTTTACACATAGAATCACTAGACCCGAGCGATCACCTGGAAAGGGATTACTACCGTCAGATTCTAAAAGACTCTTCGGACGGTATCGTGTTGTGTGATGATCCGGAAGGTGCCGATCGGATTATGATCACCGATATTTTTCATTACTCACAATTCGATCAAATCCCTGAACATCCCCTTCTCAAGCAATACCCAAATAAGACTTTAATAATAACGGAAAGCGACCAGCCGATTGAAATCTGGCCTGGATTATACACCAGTGGATTGAGACGTCATATCGACAAACCAACCATCCACGGTTGGTATTACCCATACTTCCGCGTAAGATTCCCAAATCCAACGCTGGTTACCTATAAGGAAACCCAACCAGCCGAAAAGAAGTATCTGGCATCTTTTGTAGGCTATCCCTCTCATATTTTTCGCGACAAGCTCGCCAAGCATTGGGCCACGGATCCCGATATGTATATCTCGGTCAGTCGGGGCTACCACCACTTCGCTGAAGACGATAAAGCAGCGGCAGAAAAGGCCCAAAAAGATTATTTAAATACAATACGTGCTAGCAGGTTCAGTCTATGCCCTCGAGGAAGAGGTCCGTCTTCAATACGATTGTTTGAATCCATGCAATTAGGAGTGGCCCCCG
>CALGUT010000777.1 GCA_937920335.1 uncultured Opitutales bacterium | reverse complement strand
CTAGAATAAAATACTTCGATAAGTTCATCAAAACTTCCTATAGGTTATAAGTTATTCATTCTTAGAACGAGGAAACGTACCGATTGGTTACGACAAGCTGTAATTGTCGCATGATTTGTGACTACATGTTTTTATTAAACACACGATTGCGGCCACATCCGCTCAATTGGTTACCGATTCGATAACTTCCACGTCACCCAGGTCTACGTTGGATTTATCGGAAGCCCGTTTCAAGTTCAGGCCCTTCATATTTTTGCCGAAGTAGTTTCCTGCCACCACGTTCAGTTCAGCGATGGCCTGGACAAACGGTTTACCACCAGCACGAATGCTGTATCGGGTCGACCATAGCAGTTTTTTCTCGCCCTCTCTGAAGAGGGGAAGGTCGAACGCGTTCAATACAATAAAAAAGCGCTCTTCCTGCAACATATCCCGCAGTTCATTGATCTCCTGGTCGGTCGCTTTTGCACTAAAAAGTTCGTCCATACCGAGTAACTGAGCTTTAAGACCCAGTGCCCGGGTATTTGCTTCGTTGGTCGTTTGCATGTCAAATACCTGTGCCTGAAACTCTTCTCGAACAGCCGAAACCAGGAGCGGGTCATCATTAACAACGTCACCGTATCCAAAATCGTCTATAGAATCAATCGCCCTTTCCTCCATATAATCCGGAGCGTAGTCAGTAACACCGTAATGAACTAAAATAAGCAAATCGCCTTTTTCCTGATTCGTCTCAGAAAAGAAGTTTTGCCTTTCCAAATTGGCTGCCAAATCTTGGGCGATATCCATGAACGAAACGTCCTTCATACTCGGTCTATCCGTATTCCCCGGATAGTACTTACCTTCCGCTATGAAATAGGTTTGTACCTGTTTCGATTCATCCCGTGCCCGATCAACCGTATAATCGTCGGTAGCGTGCGCCTTGATCGCTACGCGATCGGACGCCTGCAAATCATCCACCAAAATGAATGTTAAGAGACTAGCTGCAATCAACGTTAGTTTTCTTGGAAGCATAATGACATCTTTAATGAATAACGACTTAAAAATATACGGAAGTTACGAAAAAAGGCAATCGTATCATCCAGATGTCATACACGCATAGTATTCATAATACCGAATGAAAATCATAGCGATAAAGCCCTGTGCTATCGTTTATACAATCCTGGCCACAGGCAAAAAAAGCGCACCGCCCTTGAAAAGGCGATGCGCTGAAAATCGATCGTTCAACCCTGATCTTACGAAGACTAGAAGTCGTAAGTCACGGTAAAACGGTAAGCTCTTGGGTCGGGTAGATCGAAACGCGCGTAGGCGATACCGCGGCCACCAGGAATCAGGTAGCTGGTGTTTCCATCGATTGCCAAGCGGCTAGGAATGATCTTCCGGTTATCAAACGCGTTGGATACATTTAGCTGGAAGGTCCAACGGCCATCGCCTCCGAAAATAGCCCCTCTAGATGTGCGGTAGCGTAATAGGAAGTCGGCAACGGATATTTCCTCACCCTCAACTTCAACGCCATTTTCTTCACCAATAATATTTGCGCTGCTCCAGCGGTAGCCACCGCCAACCGACCAGCCCTTAAGAATGCCTTCCTTAAAATCGTAGTTGGTGAAGACATTGAATCGGTAAGGGCGTAATCCCCAGCGTTTCTCAAATACTTCGATGTCTCCATTGTATTCATCAACTGCTTCCTGAAGACTTTGTGCAAAACTGCGGGTACCATTGTCGGTGATCGTACTAAACGTCTGCCCTTCCGGGAGCTGACTCTCGTAAGCCAACATTTTTGAAATAACACCGTCCGACGTGTAGGCCCCTCCATCGATTTCGTAATTATTGATATTTGCATCGGGGTTGTCGGGGTCGTCCGGATCTGGGATGGTTCCATTTTGAGAAACACCCTGGAGCGCTCGTCCATCATCACCAATTATCAGACCTATAAACGGCACGGTTTTGCTAAACGAATTGGAAACGGTTCGATCCGTTTTCGAAGCATTGAGCGAGAGCCGCCAATTCTCCGTGATGTTCGTTGTGAGCCTAAGCTCGTAACCGCTCGATACATTATCCCGGAATCGTCCATTTACTTCAGGGCGGAGTTCCAACCGTCGGTTCAATAAATCATTCAATGAAGCTTCCGGACCGAAGTCTTCGAAAACGGTTTCCAGAGATGCATACATCCTCTCCATACGCACGGCTGGATCATTACCTCATACCACCTCTTGAATTGCTTCCGTTTCATAATAGACCAAGCGACCACTGACCCGATTATCCAAGGCAGAAAAATCGATGCCAAAATCGACTCCCTCACCGTTAGGAGGCGGTGAAGTCGCACCATCCGGATAAACGGTCCGGCGGAAATCAGGAATACCAATGTTGGTTCCTCGATTCGCCACCAACGACAAGTTTTTGAAGAGGTGATATACGGCTCCAGTCGTACGAACCGTACCTTCGAAATCGGTCTGCGGAGCACCTGGGATCGTATTATTGTCGGCGGGGGTATCGGGCGTAATGGAAAGATCCGGAATCCACCCGATATCGGGATCCCGATAATGACCGGCACGGTCAATCACTACCTCATCTTTTCGATATCCCAGAGTAACCACCAGCTTCTCATCGAAAAAGCGACTCTGTGAAACCGCCATATACGAATCTGTCACCTGATTAATCTTGTAGTTGATATTACCCGGGGTGTCTT
>CALGUT010000776.1 GCA_937920335.1 uncultured Opitutales bacterium | reverse complement strand
CATATTAGAGTTAACTAAAATGTTAAATCGAGAAGCCATAGAGATCCAAAGAGAGTTTCGGAGTAACGAAGCGGTCTGCGGGAGCCTGATTGATACCTTTCAGTTAATAGCAAATAAGTGTCGTTTTCGTATTATCTGCACCCTTACCCGGGGAGATTTCTGCGTGAACGACATCGCTGAGATTATCGGTGAAACAAAGGTATCAAATATATCTCAGCATCTTAAGATCTTAAGACTCGCCGGGCTGATTTCAGTCCAACGGGAGGAAAAGCGGATGGTCTATAGCTTGGCCGATGAACGCATCAGAGAGATGGTCGACTTTTTTAGAAGCCATTTTCTCGAGCCGAAATCTACGGAGGAAAATAAATGAAACGACTACTGATATTAGGCGCTGGCACTGCCGGAACTATGATGGCGAACAAGCTGCATGCTGTTCTGGAACCGAAGGACTGGGAGATCACCATCGTAGACGAAGACGAAACTCACTACTACCAACCGGGGTTTTTGTTTATTCCTTTCGGCATCTACCAAAAAAGGGACGTCATCAAACCCAAGCGTAACTTTCTGCCATCGGGCGTGAATGTGGAATTTGCCGGAATCGATCTCATCGAACCAGATGCGCAAAAAGTGTCCCTAAACAACGGGAAGAAGCTCAGCTACGATTACCTGATTGTTGCAACTGGCTGCGGCATTCACCCCGAGGAAACCGAAGGGATGTCCGGAGACGCCTGGCATGAGACCATTTTCGATTTCTATACCGTTGAAGGCGCTACTGCGTTGGCTCGCTTTTTCAAAACCTGGGAAGGTGGCAATCTGGTCATTAATCCAGTCGAAATGCCGATCAAGTGTCCGGTGGCTCCTTTGGAATTTGCGTTCCTCGCTGACTGGTGGTTCACGGAACAAGGTAAACGGGACAAAGTAGAGATCCATTATGTAACTCCCTTGCCCGGGGCGTTCACGAAACCAATTGCATCAGATAAGCTCGGTGACTTTCTCGACCGAAAGAACATCCATCTCACCTCGGAGTTTGCCACGGGTTCTGTAGATCCCGATAAGAAAAAACTTATCAGCTGGGACGGAGATGAAATCGATTACGATGTTCTGGTAACGGTTCCGACGAACGCTGGAAGCGCCGTTATTGAACGGTCAGGAATGGGTGATGAACTTAACTTTGTTCCCACGGAAAAACACACCCTGAAAGCAAAGAACTATGAAAACGTTTTTGTTCTGGGTGATGCGACCAACTTACCAAGTTCCAAGGCGGGATCCGTCGCCCACTTTCAGGCTGATATCCTGACCGAGAACTTTCTCAGGGCTATTGACGGGTTGCCCTTACACGAAGGCTTCGATGGCCATGCTAACTGTTTCATCGAGTCAGGTTTTGGCAAAGGTCTGTTGATCGATTTCAACTACGACGTTGAACCCTTACCCGGAAAATTTCCACTTCCTGGAGCCGGCCCCTTTTCCCTCCTGGAGGAGAGCAAGATCAACCATTACGGCAAGATGATGTTCCGCTGGGTTTACTGGCATCTCCTCTTGCGCGGCGCCGAACTTCCGATCGAACCCCAAATGAACCTTTACGGAAAGGTGAGGTAACTGATGACGACACTAACCGTTGAAGATCAACTTTCCCAAATACAAGAATCCCTTGCGACCATTCACGAGGAGTTGGCGATTATTCGGAAAACCCGTGATGAAATTCAGGACTTGAAGGAAGACTTATCGATCGTTGCAAAGGACGTGTTCAAGACCCTGGTTTTGGAGATGGAAGAAATCAGTCCTTACATAAACAACGGGGAGTTGATGGATCTGCTCAAGCGGGTGGTACGAAACACAGGCTCTTTCAATAGGCTACTCATGCAAGTTGAGAGTATTGAGGATTTCATTACAGACGCCACACCCCTTGGAAAGCAAGTTTTCAACGATTCAGTTGCTCAGCTTCAGAAATTTCAGGACAAAGGGTATTTTGAGTATGCCCATGAGCTCGGTGGCATTCTGGACAATATTACGAAAAACTTTTCGCCGGAGGATGTACGCCTGCTTACCGATAATATCGTCACGATTCTCCAGACCGTCAAAAACCTGACTCAGCCGGACATGCTCAAGGCAGTGAACAACGCCGCGGCTATATTCAAGCACCTGGATCCGGCAGAGGTCGAAGAATACTCGCTCTGGAGAGTTATCAAGGAAGTGAACAGCTCAGAGATGCGGCGCGCTTGGGGACTATTCTATACCTTCCTCAAGAATTTGAGCCAATTGAACGAAGACAAAGCTTTAACAACTGAAACCAAAAAAGAAATAGGAGGATAGTATTATGCCAGTATTAGAATTAGCCGGTAAAAACATCACATTCAACGATGAAGGCTTCATGGAAGACCACAAACAATGGGACGAAGCTGTTGCCCGTGAGATTGCGGCCAAAGTCGGTATACCAGAACTTAACGAACGTCATTTCACAGTCTTGAACTACATGCGTAAGGCCTATGAAGAAAACGGAACCGGCCCATCGATACGCGCCCTCACTAAGCAGAGCGGGATTCCCACCAAGGAGCTCTACGAGCTGTTTCCAAAAGGTCCTGCAAAAAAGGCCGCCCGCATCGCAGGTATCCCTAAGCCACAGGGTTGTATATAAAATTTTGAAAGGAGGATAATGCTATGACTGATATTTTTGCAGAACCTAATGTCCTGGGTGCAGAGGACGAAACACTGGAACCCGTAAAAAAGGTATCCATCGTAATATCCCGCGGTTCGCTCGAAGGTGTATACCCTGGCCTCATCATGGCCAACGGTGCCCGTATGGAAGGAATCGAAGCCAGCATCTTTTTCACGTTTTTCGGGCTGCATGCCATCGTGAAAAAGAAAATGAATAAGCTGAAAGTGGCTACTGTTGGAAACCCGGCCCTCTGTGTCCCTGATGCGATGGGTATGGCTTTGCCAACCTTTCTCGGCGCGATACCCGGTATGTCCGCATTCGCGACCTACATGATGAAAAAGGAGATGGAGAAAATAGATATACCTCCCGTAGGCGAATTCATCGAAATGATCCACGATGCCGGTGCCAAGCTATACAGCTGCAAAGCCACCGTGGACATGTTCAAGCTCAAACCCGAGGACTTTTGTCCGCAAATGGACAAGGTACTCACGGTCGGTGAGTTCTACGAACTCTCCGCCGGTTCACAGATCATTTTTACATGAGATAAATAAATTCACTAACCCTATTCACACCCACTGCTCTATTGATAGTTGAACCAGTCGGCATGTGTAGGACTACCCGGCTCACGAGGTCAATCGAGGAAAGAACAATGAAAACTAAACTAGTAACGTTAACGTTGGCGGCCATCACG
>CALGUT010000775.1 GCA_937920335.1 uncultured Opitutales bacterium | reverse complement strand
ACCGTAATAACTTTCGTCTAATTAACAGTCTTATTCGTCATTCGAATTGTCCTTCAAACGTTGACCTACCAACCAGTTAGATAGTTGTTTGATTTATTCACAGGACATAATAATAAGAATACTGTTTTAAATTATTTTATCTATTATATATACCGTTCTAATAACCCAAGAAAAGTTCGACCGACTACATGAAGTTTAAAATCAACCGTGACCATTTCTCTAGTGGACTGCAGCAAGTCCTTAATGTCGTAGGAACCCGGGCGACTATGCCCATACTCAGCAATGTGCTGATCGAGGCGAACGAAGGGTACATTTCATTGACCACCACCAATTTGGATATGGGCATACAATGTCGTATTGAAGCTAAGGTTGAAATAGCGGGTGGCATCACATTGCCAGTTCGGAAACTCGCGACGATCATCCGCGAACTTCCTAATCTGGATGTAGAGGTCGAGTCAACATCGAGCCATCGCGCTGAAATCTCATCTGGTGGATCCGTCTTTCGTATCAATGGTATAGGCCCGGAAGAGTTTCCCCCCCTTCCTACTTTCAGTGACGACCGACAGTTCATTCTCTCGCAGGAAACGCTTGCTTCTATGTTGAAGTCCGTCTCCTACGGTCAATCTACCGATGAAAACCGCTACATCTTGAACGGCGTGTATTTCAATTTTTCTGATGGGAAACTGACCTTGGTCGCTACTGATGGAAGGCGCTTGGCACTCATCAGCGAAGAAGTGGATGTCACTGAAGCGAATGCGGGTAAGTTGATTCTACCTGCAAAAACTGTTGCGGAACTCCTCCGTCTCTTGGGTCAGGCCGAAGAAATCAAGATCTCGTTTAATGACCGCCAGGTTGCTTTTGAAATAAGCACCGATGAAGAGAAAGAAGGTCTAAAAGATCACATCTACCTCGTTTCGAAGATTGTGGAAGGTAACTACCCCAATTACCAGCAGGTGATCCCCAAGGAAACCCATCACCGAATCAAGGTCGGCCGCGAAGATCTACTTCATTGTATTCACCGTGCGGCTTTGGTCACGACCGATAAGAACAATTCGGTCACGATCAAGATTCATAATGACAAGCTGGAAATCTCCGCTTCGAGTCCGGAACTCGGAGAGTCTCATGAGTCACTGGGTGGGATTCCTTTTGAGGGTTCTGAAGTAAAGATTGCCTTCAATCCTCAGTTTTTGATGGATCCATTGAAGAGTCTGACCAAAGACGAAATCTTTTTCGAATTCAAAGACGAACTGAGTCCAGGAGTCTTCCGCACACTCGAAAGTTTTCTGTGTGTGATTATGCCTCTTCGGCTAAACTAGTAATTTCGCTTGAGGTCAGATTGGGTTGTTCGCACTGAATGCGAATGAACTCTCATGGCTTTGGGAGGTCTAAGAAAATTATGGAATTCATTCCCGCAGACGCTCATTGGTATGACATCATGCTTCCGTTCATGTTGGCCGGCACCTTGATATTGAGCTGGGTAAGTGGCAGAAATGCGTCTTTGTGGATTTCTATCATCAATCGCTGGTTGCGCTGGGTTACGTTTTCAACCGCAGCCGCCTATTTTGCATTTTCTATGGGGGTGTTCGAGAAACCGTTTTGGTTGCTCTTCACGGCGTTCTTTCTGTGTTGGTTTTTAGTGGAAACAGTTTACCATTGGGTAGCGATCAAAGCGCTAAGTAATAGTTCGGTCCCCTTGTTTCCTGACTTTATCGAGAATCCTCAAGGCGAGGAATGGCCTGCTCAAAAACGATTTCTAGCGATTCGGAAGTGGTTGAAGGAGAATTCGTATAGATCCATCTGTTCCCTCAGGGCGGAGCTGATGCCCGGAATCGTTCTTCGAATGCATGTGTCTCAAAGCGAAGATAATAAGACGCGGGTGCAGGTGTTGTTCATTCCTCAAAGAAACGGCACGGTGTCCATGTGTTTCACCATACTCTCCCAAACCGTGGAGGGGTCGCGGTATGTGACCGACAATATGTTTTTGCCGTTCGGCGGATTCTATCCGGAAAATTGGTATATTGAACGACGTCCGCTAATCCGCACATTCACTCGACTTTTCAATTCGCACAAGAAGCGCATTGAGAATACCAAAGAGGTGTTTGTGCCTTGGGATGACGATGCGATCGACGATGTGAATCAGCAGCAATCGACTCTGGAGCGTGTGAATACCGATATGGGTTTCTTAAACCCGATCAGCCAGCGTGGAGAGTACGGTAAGATTACCTGGGAGGGTAGATATCGAGTGTGGAAAGAGATCTGGATGCTTAATTATTTCGGCAAGCCCAGTTCTTACTAACCACCGATGTAGGACATCTCGACCTTCGGATCGTGGGGTTCATTCGGATCGATTTGGCTCCGGATTTCCGAGTAGCGATCGTCGCGCCCCAGCCAGAGTTTTGCCAAACGAGTAACAAGAACCTCTTTGGATATTCCTGCACGAAGTACCTTTTTGAAATCGATTCCGATGGAAGAAAACAGGCATTTGTAGATCTTTCCATCGGCGGATAATCGAGCTCGGTGGCAGTCACTGCAGAAGGGTTGAGAGATTGAGCTGATAACTCCGATTTCACCAACTCCGTCGAGGTAACGATAACGTTTTGCTACTTCGCCCCGGTAATTCGGGTCGATAGGTTCGAGCGGAAACTCAGCGTTCAAGATTTCGATAACCTCTTTAGCAGGAACGACTTCCTCTTGTTGCCAATGGTGAAAATTGCCGGCGTCCATGTATTCGATAAACCGGAGGGTAATATCGCGCTCCCGAAAGTAGCGGGCCATAGGAACAATGTCATTTTCATTAATACCCTTCTCTACGACCATATTGACCTTGATAGGGAGTTCTGCTTTAACGGCAGCTTCTAATCCCTTCAGCACCCCTTCAACGGACTTGTTGCGGCCATTCATCTTGCGGAAGGTCTTGTCGTTTAGAGAATCCAAACTCAAGTTGATTCGGTCGAGTCCTGCGTCCTTCAATCTCTGTGCGAAAGTAGGTAGCAGCCAACCGTTGGTGGTTAGTGCAATATCGTCGACGACTCCAAGATCCGAAATCTTTTGAACGATGGAAACGACTTCTTTGCGTAAGAGAGGTTCACCGCCGGTGATGCGAATTTTGTTAACCCCTAATTCCGTGGCTGCTTCGACCATTCTGAGAATTTCTTCTGTCGATAGGAGTTCCTGCTTCTTCAGAAATGCGTAATCGGGACCAAAAACTTCGGCAGGCATGCAGTAAGAGCAGCGAAAATTGCATTGGTCCATGACCGATATCCGCAAATCCCGCAGGGTTCTTCCCAGTTTATCTCTTACGTCTTTCATGTGCGTAGTGGCCGAGTAATGCAGATTATGATCCTCAGGTAAAAAGATTTATTCCCAGTTTGGTATTGGTAAACAAAAACACATTTTATTTTGCTCAGGCTTACGAAAAAGTCAGATTAGGGAAAAACATGGAAGCTATTACACCCCAGGATGCAGATCGCATTATCGAGAGCTTGGTTCAGCCATTGTCCGCGGAAAAGGTTCCGTTTGAACAGGCCTACGGTTGCATTTTGAGAGAACCGATTTTGGCGGATCGTGATTTTCCGCCGTTTGATCGAGCCATGATGGATGGCATAGCGATCCGGTTTGCAGATCCCAGTCGAAGTGAATTTACCAGCGAGGGTATCCAGCGTGCCGGAATCGAAGTTCAAGAACTCAAGAATGAAGGGGGTTGTTTTGAGATAATGACCGGCGCAGTTGTTCCCCTGGGTTGTGATACCGTGATACCCGTTGAGGAAGTAATTGAATCAGGGGGCCGATTTTCGCTGCGGGCGGGCTACGTTCCAGAAAAAGGTCAGTTTATTCACGAACAGGGATCTGATAACCAAGTCGGCGATTTGTTGATTCCCCCCGGGCAGATACTCTCGGCGAAAGAGATAGCCGTAGTTGCAACTTGTGGATACGCAGAAGTCGAGGCGAGTCCTCGCCCTGTCATTACGATCGTTTCAACGGGGGACGAGCTCGTTGACGTCGGAGAAACGCCGAATCCGTTTCAGATCCGCAAGTCCAATATTTACGCCCTGGAAGCGGCCTGTTCCAAATTGCCGATTCCTGTCGAAGTCAGACTCGACCATTTGCCGGATGACAAAACGGTGATCGCCAGTCGGTTAACCGAGCTGATTGCCGACAGTGATGTGCTCCTGCTCTCGGGCGGGATTTCCAAAGGGAAATACGATTTTCTTCAGGAGCTTCTCGTTGAGGCGGGCGCTGAAAAACAGTTTCAATGGGTCAAGCAGCGTCCTGGTAAACCCCTTTGGTTTGGAACAACTTCTGAAGGCACTTTGATCTTTGCGCTTCCAGGAAACCCAAACTCTACATTGACCTGTTTTTATAGATATGCGGTTAATTCAATCCTCATAATGGCCGGATTAGGAAAAATAGTCCCCGAATATGGGACTCTAAAATCAGCTTATACATTCAAACCACCGCTTGCACACTTTCTGCCTGTGACCGCCTTACGATCTGAATCTGGAGTCTTGGAACTGAGTCCTTTGCCTACGCAAAATTCGGGTGACCTTGCAGGTTTGGCGCTCAGTGATGGTTTTATTGAATTGCCTGGTGACCAAAATGAATTTCCTGTGGGCTACTCTGCCCCCTTTTATCCTTGGTAGAATCCGATGTCTGATTTTTCCCACATAGATGATACAAACCAACCTTCGATGGTGGATATTTCCGGAAAGTCTCCGAACCACCGGACAGCGGTTGCTCAATCCATCGTCCAATTGACAGAGTCGATTTGGGAACAACTCCATAACGGCGAGATTCATAACAAGAAGGGTCCTGTCTTTCAGACGGCTATTATAGCCGGGGTTATGGCAGCCAAGAAAACCAGTGATCTGATTCCACTTTGCCATCCGTTGCCGTTGAACAACTGCAAAATAACAATTGATCCTATTGATGATCAACAGGTAAAGATTCTTTGCTCCGTCTCTACAGATCATAAAACAGGCGTTGAAATGGAGGCGCTTACCGGAGCTTCAGTAGCGGCCCTTACGCTTTATGATATGTGCAAGGCCTTGTCCCACGACATCCGTATTCTTGAAACCTGTTTACTATCAAAGACCGGTGGAAAACGGGATTTTTCGAGAGATTGATCATGATAACCATCCAACTTTTCTACTTCGCCATTCTTCAGGACCAGCGGGGTCTGTCTGGTGAGTCTTTGGAGCTTCGAGCCCAAACAGTGGCTGAGCTCTACGCAGATCTGAAAGCAAAGTATCAGTTTACTCTCAGCCAAGGTGCTCTACGCATATCGGTAAATCAGGAGTTCGTGTCTTGGGATACCCTGCTGAAAGACGGCGACGAGGTGGTTTTTATCCCGCCGGTGTCAGGTGGTTGATCAAGTTCGGTAAAGGGCGTTTATTTTGATGTAGTCCTCAGTGAGGTCACAGCCCCAGACTGTCGCCGACGAATTACCAAGTCCAAGATTGACCGAAATGACTACTTCTTTGGCTGCTTTTAAGTAATCTTCGACCGGATCGTCTGGAATACCTGTTGGCGCACCGTTGTCATAAACCGCGTGATCTCCGAAAGAAATTTTGATCTTTTCCGGATCGAGTCTCTCATCAAATACTTTTCCAAGGGCCATCGCTACCCGACCCCAATTGGCATCTGCTCCGTATACGGCCGTTTTTACCAAGGGTGAATTAACGACAGATTTAGCCATGGCTCGGGCTTGCTCGACATCGATGGCTCCGGTCACAACTACCTCGATCAGTTTTGTGGCCCCTTCTCCATCAGCAACGATTTGCTTGGAGAGATCAATCGCGGCTTCAAGGAATGCGGCTTCGAATACCTCCAGATCTACGTCTCCTGCAAGGCCGTTAGCCATGATAGCAACCGTATCACTGGTGCTCGTGTCGGTATCGATGCTCAGACAATTATATGACTGGTCGACTACCCGTTTGAGCATGGGTTGAAGTGTTTCACTGGGAATAGCCGCATCGGTTACCCAAAACGACAACATGGTGGCCATATTGGGTTCAATCATTCCAGCACCTTTGGCCATGCCTAAAAGGACAGCGTCCCCTATTTTGCAACGAACCAGCTTAGCGTGCGTATCGGTTGTCATGATCGCCTCCGCAGTAGCCTCCCAATTATCTTCGCCTAACTCACCTTTACATCGGGGAATGGCAGCCAGTATTTTGTCCATAGGTAGCTGCACACCGATGACGCCGGTCGAATTCGGTAGCACCAACCTGGGGTCGATACCGAGCTCGTCTCCCAGGGCTTCCATCTCCTTGCGGGCGTTATCCAGCCCTTGTTGACCGGTTGCTACATTCGATATTCCACTGGTTACCAGGAATACCTGGGCTTTCCCAGCTTTGATGAGCTCTTTGCCGAGGGTGACGGGTGCTCCACAGAATGTGCTTCGGGTAAATACAGCTGCCGCGCTCGCTTCTACCTCTGAGAAAATCAGGGCAAAGTCTTTGTTCTTCTCTTTGATGCCGATGTACTTGCCGAGACTTTTGAAACCTTTGGGTGTCATGGGATTGTTGATACGTTAAATTCCTATATAAGGGTCGATGAGTATGTGTAGTTGTGGTATGTCAACAAAGGAACAGAATATGAACAGAACCAACAGCACAAAGATGATCGCCCAGAGTGTCTTTTCCCGGATTAGCTTTTCGGGTGCCTGGGCTCCGGAGGCAGGTTTGAGTGCGATTCGCAGATAGCTGGCAAAGAGTGCTGAGATAACGGGAAACAGTAGCAGATATTCGATACGGTATTTCGTTAGGAAAACGGCCATGGTGAATGCCGAAAGAAGGGCGTAGAAAAAGGATGAGACCAGGAGTCTATCACCGTTATAGACCTTGAACACTTTTCGATAGGCGATGAGGACGTCCTTGCCCTGCATACTTCCGACGGTTTTGTATTCCGCATAGCGCTTGATTCCCATGAGGAACGCGCCACCCATCCAGTAGGCGATCAAAACGCTGCTCGGAGGAATCAATGTGTCGGTCACCAACGTCCAACCAATCAAGAATCTCAGTGGATTGTTCAGGGACTCAGTCAGCACATCCACGAATGGGATATCTTTACTGCGAATCGGTCTTACGTTATAGATCAAACCGCTGAGCAAGAGGGCGAACTGAACCCAGGCTACGGATAAGTTTATCCACAGAGAAATCAGTAATCCCGCTCCGGCAAAAATCGAGTAGGCGAGGAGAAGCGCAGCGGTGTGTGGCTTTCGCTTTACGAATGGACGGTTCGATTTGAGCGGATGGTGTTTATCGTAGGTGGAGTCGAGCCACTCGTTGAGCAGGTAATTGGCAGAGGCGACCAGACTCGTAGCGATCAGACCGAGAATGATGGGTAGAATGAGGTCCTGAAACGCGGTTGCGTGGGAGCGACTTAAGACCCAGGCCAGAACAATGCCCGGCAGTACAAACAGTTGCTTGACCCAGTGATCGAGGCGGGCTGCTTCAAAAAAGTCTTTTAACTTCGCGGGTTCCAAGAGCTTTAAGAATCTTTGACTCTTAGGACCACTAGCAAGGAGTCCCGTAAGTTGATAGGTAGCGTAATTCGTTTCATCCAGTTAAAGGGTCCGAAGCGGATCCATTTGGGTAGATATTGCATGACTCTGACCCACAGATAATCCATGGTAAAGAACCAACCCGGACGTTTCTGGGCAATGATTTCGAATCCAGCCTTTTCGCAGGCAAGCGTCAGTGTCTTTGGGTCGAAATAGCCGATGTGAGCGACCCGATAGTGCCACCAGCGTCGACCAAGCAAGCGAGCGAAGAACGACCTGCAGTCAGGGGTCGCAACCATACATAGTCCTCGGTTGTGCAGGCGTTGTCGAATATCAGTTAGCAATCCCAGGGGATCGACCACGTGTTCGATCACGTCAATTAGGGTAATGATCTCGAAACGTTGCTCGTCTGGCAGATCCGATAACACGCCTTTCTTAACGGATAGGTTCAGTTTTTCGGCCTCCTCTTGAAGCCACCGAGATGGCTCAATACCGGTTGCTTCATAGCCTGCCTTTGCAGCGGCTTCGACAAGTATTCCGGATCCAGCTCCAACATCCAGCAGTGAGCCGGTCTTCTGAAATTTCTGCAGGTAGTCGATCAGGGCCCGTGATTGCTGATAGCGTTCTTTTCGTCCCTGTTCGTAGGCCTGATCTTGAAGCGTTTCATAAAACGATAGGACATCTGACAGATCATTGCACTGCATGAATCCGCAGGTGCTGCATCCGTAAACAGCACTGGTCTGGCCATAGTGGGCATCAGTGATCGCAAATGAATTGCTACTTAATTCCCCTTCCAGGCTGGATGGCCATTTGAGTTTCGTAGATGAACTACAAATACGACACGTTTCCGTTTCTTCCATGGCCTCTAAAAGCGGGAGTGTCTCGATTTGATTCCAGCCAGGCCTTCCTGGAGAACTAGGGCAAAAAGAAGCGGAAGGAACACAACGGCTGGGAATATGTAACGAAGGTCGATTCTAAAAGAAGAAACATCCATCAGGGTGATGAGAAACCACCGAGACATAAACACGAGTGAAAGAAACAAAATCCAGCGGTAGAAGTGTCGGGTTTTCACAAAGGGTTCATAGAGGGCGTAACGAATTAGCAGCACCAACAATGCAATGCTGCCGAGAATCAAGTGAAACTTCCCGTGGTTTAGCCATAACCATGCCTGTATCTTGTCCTGAACTGCGAAATCATGCTTCCCGGTTATGATTTCGTCTACCGTCATTCGCAGGAGACCACCATCCGAAGCCTCAAGTTGCTCGGGCCCCAAGTCCAATAAGTTAACCGCTTGCATCGAATTCGTAGCCCCATCGGCTGTGTGGAACCGTATCTTAACGTCCCAGTTTGGGTAGTCCGCCTTGGGAAGCGTAATTTTAAACCCTGAATTGAGAGGGGCTTGATTATGGGGAAAGGCGGCTTGCACATCGGCCCGCGGCGTAATTTCGGCGGTGGCATCTAGCTCGATCCCGTTATGATCGATGACCGATATGTGAGTGATTTCTTTACCTTCCACAAATGCCCAGCCACGGATCTTTGTCACTTTTCGGTAGGCGAGCGCGTGTCTCCTATTCGTTACTTCATCATAGGCGTCGAGGGTGCTGAATACGTTATGCCTTGGATAGTAGATACGGATATCGGTGTCTTGTAGGGGTCGCCAGGAGAATCCCAGTATGTGATAGAGGCCGTGCGGAACTCGTGGTAAAAAGTCGGAAACTTCGGGATCGATATAGCCGCTCAAGGTAAATCGCTTTTCCAGCTGGCCCGATTTGAATGCGGCTGCCAACTCCTTGGATACGTTCCTATAAAAGGCGTCGGCCGTGATCGCATCTTGATGGATGCCCTCTTCCATCGCAGCTTCCCGAATCGCAAAGAATATTGCGGATCCGGCGATCTCCTCTTCGTCGTGGGTCTGGCCAATCGTTGCTTTCGCCCATCGGGGTCCTACCCGGTCCGAGAGCGCCTCTTGAATCGAAGCGAAGGTTGGACTTACGGCATAGGCTTTTTCCAAGGACTCTTTCTCCACACTGACCCAAGGCTTCGGGTTCTCAGGCTTGATTTGCATCAATTGCTTCTGGAGGGTGCTGAATGCGACTCCCGAGAACTCATGAGGCAGAAATATACCATGAGTGGCGTAATTAGCCGATCGAACTGCCAGATTGGTCACCATAATGGGCCCGGCTATTCCCAGCAGAACCCAGCCGAGTTGCTTGATCGTTTTTGAAAGTGGTGTAAGTTCCTGGCCGAGTAGCCAAAATACGACAACGAATGCGCCGAGCAGTCCGGCTATGAGGACTGCTTCTTCGCGAGTGTGCCATAGTAGGGCTGCTGTGATTCCTACCGGTAGTAGTTGGTACCACTTGATGGTCATCAGTTTCCGGTTAGCTAAAGGAACGAGCTGGGCGACCAGAATCAGTAACAGGCTGGTGTAGAAACACTCTCGCAAGGTTCGGTTCGCCAGCAGAAGCCAACCGGGATGGTGGATCATGATGACAAATACGGTGCCTGCCACAGCAGCGTTAATACCATTTTTTCTAAATCGGTTGATAAGGAAGTAGGTGGCCCAGCAGAGGAGCAGCTCTTGCACTATCCGTAACGGAATCTCCGAGACATTCACCAATCCCAGGTAAAGCGGGAAGACGGGGGGTCTTAGAAACGTCCAGGCATTGTATTCGGCCCACCAGTACCATGACTTGGCCAACAACACGTAGTTCAGGTCATCCGCTGGCCGAAAAAACGGCTCAATTTCATCACCGATAACCAACCAATACTTAAATACAAACCCGATGGCAGCTATCGCGTAGAAACAGCTCCGCGTATTGAGAGCGTGCCAAGGTGATTTTCGAATCATAGAAGTAGGATGGTAAGAAACGTCATGGAGACACAAATTTTTTGATTTTCCAATACTTTCCAAATTGACTTGCTCAGACGCTTGTCAGGGATGAGATATCGAGAGTCATATGTTTTCAATTACGGAGGAATCTTTGAATGTTCAGCAACTATCGGATGGATTGGAAAATCCGGCTGGAGGCGCGTTGGTAACCTTCGAGGGTCGCGTTAGAAACCATAGTGAAGGCCTTTCAGTGAAGGGGTTGGATTATCAGGCCTATGTTCCGTTGGCTGAGGCCGAAGGTGCCAAGATCATGGCCGAGGCCCGTGCCAAATACGATCTCCTGGAATGCCGGTGCGTTCACCGCGTCGGTTCTCTCATGATTGGAGAAATCGCGGTCTGGGTGGGTGTTATTTCAGCACATCGGGGAGATGCGTTTGAGGCCGCTCGCTACATCATCGACGAGGCAAAAAGTCGGGTTCCGATTTGGAAACGTGAGAACCTCGAGTCAGGCACGAGTCACTGGGTGGCTTGTCACGACGAAGACCCGTCTGGTCAGACCTGATCGTCTAAATAGGCCTTTAGAGGCCATCAACGGGGGTTTTTAATTCAGTTAAAAGCTTCGTTCTTGCTTTGTGAAATTCGCTTTGTTTGTTTCTTTGCCCACATCAAACACGAGTTAGAACATGTCTGAAGAATCATCTGATATCGGTCTCATCGGCTTAGCCGTCATGGGTCAAAACCTGGCACTTAACATCGCCGACCACGGCTTCAAAATCTCGGTCTACAACCGCACTACCTCCAAGATGGTGGATTTTGTAGCTGCGAATTCTGACACACCGGGTGGTGTGGTCGGGCAGGAAACGCTTGAAGCGTTTGTCGGTTCCTTGAAAGGGCCGCGTAAGATCATTATCATGGTTCAGGCCGGTGGCCCAACGGATGCAGTGATCAATGGACTGATTCCCTTGCTTGATCAGGGAGATATCATCATCGATGGCGGAAATGCCAAGTGGACAGACACGATCCGTCGTGAAAAAGAACTTAAAGAAAAAGGCCTGCGCTTTGTAGGGTCTGGAGTATCTGGTGGAGAAGAAGGCGCACGGTTTGGTCCGTCTATGATGCCCGGGGGTGATCCAGAATCCTGGAAACATTTAAAACCTATTTGGCAGGCGATTGCTGCCAAAGTAGATCCTGAAACGGGTAAACCGCTTGAAGGTGCCGCTCCTGGTAAACCTATCGTAGGCGGATTCCCCTGCTCGGCATATATTGGCCCTGACGGAGCGGGTCACTATGTGAAGATGGTTCACAACGGCATCGAGTATGGCGATATGCAGATGATTTGTGAGGCCTATTTCCTCATGAAAAACCTGCTCGGCATGGAAGCTGCCGAAATTGGTAAAGTTTTTGCCGAATGGAACGAGGGATTGCTCGATTCTTTCTTGATCGAAATCACAGCAGACATCCTTCAGGAGAACGACCCGGTTACCGGACAAGCGTTCGTGGATATCGTTTTGGATACGGCTGGTCAAAAAGGCACTGGTAAGTGGACGTCAGTGAATGCGCTCGATATGGGTGTGCCAGCTCCGACAGTTGCAGAAGCGGTATTTGCCCGTTGTTTGAGTGCTGTTAAAGAGGAGCGTGTGGCTGCATCTGAAATTCTAACGGGCCCTGAAGCCTCCTTCGATGATGACAAGGATGAATTTATCAAAGCTATCCATGATGCGCTTTATTGCTCCAAGATCTGTTCTTACGCACAAGGCTTTCAGCTCATGCGCGAAGCTCAGAAAGAATATAACTGGGAGTTGAACTTTGGTGAGATCGCTCAGATCTGGCGGGGTGGATGTATCATCCGTGCCCGCTTCCTACAAAAGATCACCGAGGCCTATGCGTTGGATGCTAATTTGGCTAACCTACTACTGGATCCTTATTTCCGGGGAGAAATCAATTCTTCTCAAAGTAATTGGCGTAAAGTTGTGGCTGCAGCGAGTGTGAATGGAATACCGATTCCGACCTTTGCTTCTGCGCTCTCTTACTACGACGGTTACCGTTTGGCGCGCCTCCCAGCGAACTTACTCCAGTCCCAGCGAGACTTCTTTGGAGCTCACACCTACGAGCGCACCGACCAACCTCGGGGTAAATTCTACCACCTGGATTGGCCGAAAGATCCGCGTCCACAATACGAAGTTTAAGTTAGGCAGATCGAAACCCTGTATTGCGGTAAGGGATCTGTTGAAGGTGCCCTAGGAAGTTGCCAGGACTTGGTTTCGAACCAGCTCCATCATACGGGCAAGTTCCAGGGAATCTGTATGGGTGTGTCCCGGGCATTCCGTATGTCCGGCACGAATAGTGTCGGTTACTGCTTTGATCTCCGCTGTTACCATGCCGCCAGAGCCATTTCTATAGGATTCGATTACGCGACCGTCTTGTCGAAGTTTTGCTGTTACTGCAGCATGAAATTTTGGGATCACGATTTCTCCTTCAGTTCCTTGAATGACAGCGTCCATCGCTTCTTCCGTGCGGAATGAGCAAGTCATCGCGCTGCTGCTATTGTTTGCATGCTGGGTAATGATCGCCACCGATTCTTCTACTCCTGTGGATGCCAGAGTCCCTGTTGCTGAGATACGCTTTGCTTCTCCCAGTAAGTAACGAGAGAGATAAAGCGGGTAAATTCCCACGTCTAATACGGCTCCGCCTGCGAGTTCAGGATTCATGAGCCTGTCCTCAGGATCCGTTGGTCCTTGAAAGCAAAAATCGGCTTTTAGAAGACGCGGTTCACCGATGCGACCTGCGTCTATCCATTCCTTGGCTTTCTTAATTGCGGGGAGAAAGCCTGTTTTCATCGCTTCCATGAGAAACACGTTATGTTGCCAGGCATAGGTGAGTAGCTCCTGGGTGTCTGCAACGCTTGGGGTGAGTGGTTTCTCGCATAAGACTGCTTTTCCAGCACTGATGGCTTTTTCTGAGAGTGCTTTGTGAAACACATGGGGAACAACGATATAGACGATGTCGACTTCTTCATCCTCGAAGAACTCCTCATAGTTTCCATACGATTTTTTGAAGCCATAATCCTTAGCGAACTCAGCCGATCTTCGAGAATCGCGCGATGCGACCGCGACAAGTTCAGCGTCCTCGATCTCCCTGAGTTCATCGACAAACTCCCTTGCAAATCTACCGGGTCCGATAAGGCCCCATCCTAACGGCTGATTCTTCAATTTCTTAATCATTACCTGCAAACGATACTCGGATCGTGAGCTTTATCCAACCCGGTAATAAAGACCCGTGGATCTTTTGGAGTATGGATATAGTGTTACTCGTAGAAAAGGAGGCTTCAGCTTGCTGTCGCTCATCGTTCGCTCCAAGGCTGATTTCTTGCTCCGCCAATTATGAATCCATCGATCATGATCACTTCATCTTACCTTACTGTGGTTGGAGATGTTGATTGGCTGAATCGCAAGATTCGGGTGGATTATATGGAGTTCTAATTGCTAACATTCTCTGCGTGAATCAATACGAACAGATTGAGGCGATCATCCAGCACCTGGGAGATCAGTTTAAGGATCAACCAAGCTTGGAGGAGTTATCCGAACGAGTGGGCATGAGCCCGGATCATTTTCAGCGGGTATTCAAGAGCTGGGTCGGTATTTCTCCAAAACAGTTCCTGAAGTTCCTAACCCTTGAATACGCCAAGCATCGATTGGATCAGGATCAGTCTGTTCTGGACGTGGCTTTGGATAGTGGGCTGTCAGGGCCGAGTAGATTGCATGATCTGTTTGTTACGATGGAGGCCATTACTCCAGGAGAGTATAAGAAAGGCGGGGAAGGGTTGGCTATTGACTATGGAATGCATCCGACACCGTTTGGAGTTTCGGTGTTGGCGGTCTGTGAGCGTGGGCTGTGTGGATCCTTTTTCCTACCTGTGGAAGATGAAGCATTAGCCGAAGAAGCTGTGAAAGAGTACTGGCCAAATGCTCGTATCGAAAGAGATGATACAAAGACTAAAATGTTGGCAGAGCGATTGTTTAGCCGGTCTGATGTGTCCATGGATCCGCTTCCTTTGTTTGTTCGGGGAACTCCGTTTCAGGTTCAGGTGTGGCGAGCCCTATTGGAGATTCCATTGGGGTCGCTTTGTACCTATTCCGGTTTAGCTGAGTCGGTGGGTCGACCTTCGGCCTCGCGGGCGGTTGCCAGTGCAGTGGGAGACAATCCGATTTCCTGGCTTATCCCCTGCCACCGTGTGATCCGCAAGGGCGGTAGCCTCGGTGGGTATCGGTGGGGACTTCCGCGTAAGAAGGTGATGCTGGCTTGGGAAGCGAGCCGCTGGGCGGTTTAAAGATCTAGATAAACTCTTTCAAGCGGAGCCATACTGCGAAGAATGGATTGGCCAGCTGGTAAGTCTTTTGGTGGCGGTAGACAATTCGTCGCTCGACGAGTCGATCAACGGCTTTCGTGATCGAACTGGATTGAGCCACGCCGCTGGTTTCTTTAAACAGTTTCGAGTGAATCGATTGGCCGCCTGTCTTGACAAGTCCGACCAGGCAACGTCGTTGTACATCGGTAAGTTCTGAAACGGTATCCTCATAACTGATACGTTCGAGTGTGAATATCCGCTCCATCGCTTTTTGGATGATTTGTTTGTCGATGGTATCGCCCTCTTCGCTGGCTTCCCAAAGCGCCCAACAAAGCTGTTGGATGTCTCCGGTGATTTGAATGCCGAGGGTTTCGATGTCTTCAAACAGTTGAGGATCGACTTTCCTGTTTCCGGTCTTGAAATGGTTTTTTATAAAGCCTTTGAACTCATCGATGGTCAGTGGTTCAAGCTCCAGGGTGATGGCGCTTTTATAGAAGGCACTGTCTGGATCGTTGAAGATGGTCCGCATCTTGTTCCGGATACTCCCCGAAAAAACGTAAGGAAGGTCGCCGTGGTGCTGAATCTTTCCGCGCATGAGCGCCAATGCCTTTTGGGGATCCTCGACGCGAAGGACGTCCTGAAATTCATCGAAGACGATCACCAAAGGGTCGCGTTTGTGTCCTTCATAAAGTTTATCCAGTACGTCTTCCAGCGTTTGCATGGATTCTGCCCGCTCTACCGAAATACCGACAGAGGGTGTGCCGGTTATGGGATCGAAACTCATGGACGGCCTCAGTTTTGCGAATAGCTGAATCGCCCGTTGGAGGAACCCTTCGGCGTGGCCGAGCTTTATGTAGGCACGGCCGATACGTTCCCCGATCTCTGCCACGGAATTGACCGCCAGGAGGTCGACGTAGAGTAGGTGGTGTTCCTTAAGCTCTTGGGCAGTTCTCAGTATGATTGAGGTCTTCCCTACCCGCCTTTGGCCTATCACGGCCACGTTTTGCCCACTTTCAATAGTTTGAGATAGTAGCGCTTCCTGGTCTGGTCGCGGGCAATAGTCTTTCCCGTCGACGACTCGTCCGAATGTAAATGGATTTTTCATTGTTACGCCGATTAGCGTAACGCTGAAAAGAGTACTATCAAGCCTGAAATATACGCTGAATAGCGTAACGCTGTTTGGGGTATAAAACTGCCCTAGCCGATCAACACTTGGTTCGCGCAGCTGCCTGAAGCGTCGAATTTGGAGATGTTGGCGAGCGTGGTATCCGCGATGTTTGTCAGGGCAGTATCGGTAAAAAACGCCTGATGACCGGTAATAAAGACGTTTGGGAACGTGGTCAGCCGCATAAACAGGTCATCCTGAATAATCTCGGTGGAAAGGTCTTCAAAGAATAGATTGTCCTCCTCTTCGTAGACATCGATTCCGAAGAAACCGAGTTTTCCTGACTTGAGGGCGTGATAGGCGGCTGCTGTATCGATGAGCGCCCCGCGGCTGGTGTTAATGATCGTCACCCCCGATTTCATCTTCGCAAGTGTATCTTCATTGATCAGATGTTTGGTGGTTGGAAGGAGTGGACAATGAAGCGAAATGATGTCGCAGGTTTCCCAAATGGTGTCCAAATCGGTGTATCGCACCCCCCAGCGGGTCAGTTCCTCATCTTCTCGCATGTCAAAGGCGCAGACTTTACATCCAAATCCCAGAAAGAGTTTTGCCACCAGGGCTCCAATTTTTCCGGTACCAATCACTCCTACGGTTTTACCAAAGACCTCGTGGCCCACCATTCCCTCAAGCGAGAAATTGCCTTCGCGAACGCGGTTGTGCGAGCGGTGCGTGGTGCGGTAAAGTGCCATCAGAATGGCGATGACATGTTCCGAGACGGCATGGGGCGAATAGGCCGGGACTCGGACCACCGTTAGACCATGCTTGTTGGCGGCTTCCATATCGACGTTATTAAAGCCGGCACAGCGCATCGCTATCAACCGCGTCTTGCCTTGGGCTAACAAAGCAAGTGTCTGTTCGTTCAGCTTATCGTTTACAAAGGCGCAGACGCATTCGCAATCCGCTGCGAGCTGTGCGGTCTCCTCACGAAGCAGGTTTTCGAAATAAACCAGCTCATGGCCGATGAGCTCATTCGCTTGGTCGAAGTATTTTCTGTCGTACTTGCGAGTGCTGAAAACGGCTACTTTCATGGAGTTAAACACATATCCCAAACGATTCCTTTCAAGCGAATAGCAGAACTATCGGGAAGAATTAACATCGCCGGCAAAAGAACTTGGTTTTCGCCAGGTAGGACGCTAGTTTCCGCCTCTTAACCTCAATCAATTTATTATGGTAAACAAAACTATCCCCAAACTCTTAAGTGCCTGGTTGCTTCTAGCCGGGATCAATTGCGCGCTGGCAAGTGCCGACTGGACGGAGATCGCTGAAGCCGACCTCAAGCTCATGGGCAACTATGTCGGTGAATGGTATGATGCACCTGAGAAATCCTATCAGGACATCAACCCAACGCTTTCTGCGCAGGTTATCAACGTCGATGTGGGAGTATACGATATAAAGTTCGTCCAGAATCTGGACCGTCGAGCGGACCCATACCACATGGCTAATGGAGCCACCCTGTTTGATGATAAGATTCTCTACGGCCAAGGTGGCTGGTCATTAACGGTCGATAAGAACGGACTTCATGGTTACGGCACCGTGTATGGCAAAGTCGCCAAGTTTAAACTGAAGCGCGTCGTGTTGGAATCACCCACGATGGGAAAAGAAGCGCCAGACGGAGCCAAGGTTTTGTTTGATGGTGATAACTTCGATGCCTGGGTTCACACCGATGGGCGGCCGATGACCTGGACGCTCACGGAGGAAGGCTACATGGAAATCAACCCAAGCAAGTATCATAAGAACGCAAAGCCACCTATCGGCGGAGCGATCATGACCAAAGATACGTTCAAGGATGTACGCTATCACATGGAGTTTCGTTATCCCGTCGAGCCAGGTCTTACAGGCCAGGGCCGGGGTAACAGCGGTTTGTTTTTCCAGGGTAGTGATGTAGCAATCGCCTTCGAAGTACAGATCTTAAACAGCTACGGCCTCGGTGGCTATTGGAATGAATGTGGCGGTCTCTACCGCTTAGTGGCACCCAAAGTGAATGCTGCCCGCCCTCCCCTTCAGTGGCAGACCTACGATGTGGAATACAAGGCTGCTCGTTATAAAGATGGGGAGTTGGTGAAGCGCCCGCGCATTACTGTTTGGCTCAACGGCGTCCTGATCCACAATGACCAGGAGCTTTTCCATGCGACCCAACATTTAGAAGCGAATCGCACCAATTTGCCTCCGCAGGAACCAGGTCCAATCATGCTGCAGGATCACAGCAATCGGATCCAGTTCCGCAATATCTGGATCGAAGAACTGTAATCACTGATAGTAATTTGCTTTAGGAGATGTCGTCTCTGAGTCGGTAAAGCGCCGCAGTCAGCCGAGTCGAAATTTCTCTCTCGGGTAGAATAGCCAGACCCAAAGTTTGCCTACGGAATCAGTCCCTGTGAGCGCAGTTTCGCTCTCACGACTGCGGCGACTTCCGGGATGGTTTGCTTACGTTCGTCCGCATTTTTGGTCTTGGTCCGTCCATACCAAATAAGCTTCCCGTCCAGGGCATCATAAATATTGGTCTCAATGCTGGTGTAGGTCTCTCGGGTGGTGCTGGGGGGAATATACTCGTAGCTCATCGGGACTCCCATTCCACCATACATCCCCCCGCCCATGCCGCCATAGAATGGTGACAGCGCATATCCCGGGGCGTAGTAGGAGGAAAACGATTGGTAATGCGTGGGTACATAGCCACCGGGATGATAGGTTACGTCATCATTCATACCGATCATGCGCATTGTGATGATGCCATCGAAGTTCTCGGCCTTGACGACTTCGGCGATCTTCTCGGGGTTAACCTGATCCTCGATGTCAGGCAGCACTTTGTAACTCGCCACCGCAGTAACCCCAGTGATCTCAGCCTTCATGGCATCCTCGACCCGCACGCGCAGGGTGGTCATGGGCGCAATGCCGATGACCAGGACCTTGGTGAACTTTATACTTCCTACTTCGGGTTCCTTCCAAACGGACTCGAGGGTCGTTGTTTTGCAGGTGGTAAGTCCGATGAGAATCAGGGCAGCAGCGGCCAAGGTAAGGGTGTGGTGGTGACTAAATTTCATGATATAAAAGGCTGATAGGAATTTTCTTGTGGGTAGGCATGTTCATTAAGCTTTTATAACGCAAAAAAAAGAAGTGAAGCCTCCGGGAAATATTACACTATTGCCCATACTGTTACATGAATGACGGCGATTTCACCATTGTAGGGGGAATTATGAACGGCGAGGATACTAATGGAGCGGAGCTTCTCGGAATTGAGTAATCTGATTTCTTATATATTCAGATTTAACCGGATTATTGAGCGTAGCCGACATTGTAATCGGGCAGTACTAGGCCTGTCTCTTTCACATAGTTTTGCCACTCCGCGATAAGGGCCTGCAGGCGTTCGGGCTCCTGTTGGGAAAGGTCGACTCGTTCGCCGGGATCGTTTGCCACGTTGTATAAACGCCAACTATCTTTTAAAATATCAGGATCCTGCGGCTTTTCCATATACGCGGCGGTATCCCAGACGATTTTCCAGTCACCTTTTCGTATTGCGCGATGACCGAATACTTCCCAGCCCATCACGTAATCCTCGGAATGCACTCTCTCGCTGTCGCCGGATAGCGCTGGTAGCATCGAGGCGCCTCGCAGTGGCAGTACCTCCCGCCCTTGAAAGGATTGTGGGTGCTCGACCTGGGCTAGCTCCAAGATGGTAGGCAGCACATCCATGACGGTGGCCATCTCTCGAAAGGTCTTGTCGGGTGATACAGTCTTTGGGTAGCGCGCGATCGCTGGGGCGCGGATACCGCCTTCAGTTGTAAAGGCTTTGAACATTCGAAATGGAGGGGCACCTGCGCGCGCCCAGTTGGGTCCGTACCAAAGATACGAGTCTGCCTCACCCATGTTGTCGAGGCTGTTGTCGCAACACGCCGCTACCCATTTGTTTAACCCTTCCCATCCCGCTTCCCATCGGGCTCCCTCGGGGCCGTTGTCCGACATGAAGAAGATGAAGGTGTTGTCGAACTCCCCTCGTTCTTTGAGTACATCTAGGACTTCGCCGAGATAGTGATCAAGGTCATCGACCATTGCCGCGTAGATCTCCATGTTGCGCGAGGCGACTTGTTTATCATAGTCGGACAAATCTTCCCAGGCTGGCTCGCCAGAAATGAGGGGTGTCATCTGCATGCCCTCGCTCAGCAATCCGAGCTCCCTCATGCGAGCGAAACGCTCGGCTTGCAGAACATCGTAGCCGGCGTCGTACCGACCCTTGTACCTGGCGATCGATTCAACCGGCGCCTGTAAAGGCCAATGCGGCGCCGTGAAAGCCAAGTACGCGAAGAAAGGTTGCCCGTCGTCCGGACGGGCTTTTAGATATTCGATCAGACGTTCGCTGTAAGTACGACTCGAATAAAAATCCTCAGGCAACTGGGTGATCTTGCTATCTTCCCGATACACCGCCCGCTTCGGACCGACGAGAGGCAAGTCATCAAAATGCCCGCCTCCGCCAGGGAGCAAAGCGAAGGAGCGCTCGAAACCACGTGCTTCCGGGCTTGTATCTTCGTCGAAGCTCAGATGCCATTTACCGGTCATATAAGTATGGTAGCCCGACTCCCTCAGCAACTCGGGCAGGGCTGCCACGCGCGCATTTAAATGTCCTTCGTAGCCTGGGTGGCCCTGCTGGTTGGCGCGTAATTCCTCGGCCATGTTTCCCAGTCCTGCCAAGTGGTTATCTGTTCCCGACATCAATATCGCTCGAGTGGGCGAACACGTTGGGGCGACGTAGAATTGGGTCAACTTGACGCCAGACCTGGCGAGCGAATCGAGGTTGGGGCGATTGCTTGTAATCGATTTCGACGTTTGATGATCATCCGGCGCTATA
>CALGUT010000774.1 GCA_937920335.1 uncultured Opitutales bacterium | reverse complement strand
ATGTTGAAAAAAGACTTACCGTTTTCTAAGGTATTCCATGTTCATTTTTTGTCGGATTATTACCTGAGAAATTACCTTCCAGATTCAAATCACACTCGGAATATTGACGCAGGAGAAAAAATATTAAAAGTAATTGATGAGTGTAAGGGGAGTAAAATAAAGATTGTTACTTTAGTAAGAGATCCGGTCTCAAGAGTGATATCAAACTTGTTTGAGAACTATGTTGATTTTGTTGAAGGAGAGATAAAGGACTACGGGCCAGATTATTTAGTTTCAATTCTCCGTGAGCGATTAGATTTAGACTATGCTCTGAATTGGTTTGATGAGGAGTTTACGAATTACACCGGAGTAAATTTGTATGAAATGCCTTTTGATAAAATCAAAGGTTATTCAATATATAATAATATCAATAATAAGTATGATATTCTTGTTATCAGAATGGAGGATTTAACGGATGTATACGAGGCCGCTTTAAGTGAGTTTGGTTTAAAGGTGCGGGCTATGAAGGCTTTAAATGTCAAAAGCAAAAATGAGCTTTATTCCGCTGTAAAAGAACAATTCAGGCTTGATGAAACTGTTATAAATAAAATATATAATTCGAAGTACATGCGTCATTTTTATGGAAGCGAACAGATAGAACGCTTTTCAGAGCTTTGGACAAAAAAAAGTAAATAAGGATTTACTTATGGATGTTTCAGTTATTATTTGCTCGCACAATCCACGAAAGGATTATTTAGGGAAAGCTCTTGCGGCTTTACAACGGCAGACTCTTTCGTGTGAGTCATGGGAGCTCTTGTTGATCGACAACGCCTCTGATGTTTCGTTAGACGGGTTATTTGATTTGTCTTGGCATCCCCATGCGAGTCATATTCGCGAAAAAGAATTAGGGCTCACCCATGCACGATTGTGCGGGATTCAGCATGCGAAGGGAGATTTGTTTGTTTTTGTCGATGATGACAATGTTCTTGATATATCCTATCTAGAATCAGCCCTCCGGATTGCAGAGACTAGAAAATATATCGGCGCGTTCGGGGGTAGTTGTATTGGAGAGTTCGAGTCTGAGCCTCCGGGGTGGATCGGCGAGTATATGGGCTATTTGGCGGTTCGTACGGTGGAACGGGAATCGTGGGGAAATCAGAAGGATTGGTCAATGTTGCCGATTGGTGCAGGATTGATTGTTAGGCGCAGTATATCGGAAACTTATCGTGAAGCGGTTTTAGAAAATGACTTGAAAGTGTCTCTCGATCGAGTCGGTTCCTCTTTGATCTCTTGTGGTGATGAAGATCTTGTTTATACTGCGATTGACGAAGGGTATGGTATTGGGTTGTTTCCTGAGTTAAAGTTAAATCATCTTATTTCCTCGGCTCGTTTAACGGAAGAATATATTTGTCGGTTGTTGAGGGGAATAACCAGGTCAAAGTATATATTGCAATCCATTCGTGGAGACGAGACTAGCGGTAATCAGTCTCGTGGTAGTATTAGAAAATATTTTGGCTATTTGAGAAGGCGCGTCTTGTGGTCGAGAAGAAGGAGAAGGTTTTTTGAGGCCTTTCTTGAAGGTAAAGATGATGCAAGGACAGAGTTGAAGACGTTATGATCTACCATGGATAAAAACGGCTGGGAGTAATTAAAAGAAAGAATTAGAAGAATAAAATGGCAGATATGCTTTTATGCTGAAGAAAAGTATCTTTTTAATTTCTTGGAAAAATTACTAAACCAAAGATCAGCTTTATCGTTAATGATTCAAGAGGTTCTGCGGATATCAGTTGTATCCCCAGTTATAATCAGGCCGAGTTCTTGAAGGAGGTCACTGACTTCATGCATTTCCTTCCGGAGCTCGCTAAAGCGGATGTGTTTGTCCGGCTTCCTTCTTGTACATGAGCATGCTCGATGGATGTCTGCTGGAATCGTTTCGAGTATCAAAGATTGTAGTAGGGACCGCCGAGTATCGCTGCTTGTTTTCAAAATTTTCAACGAGTTTAATTATTGAATTTGTCACAAAATAAAGGAGATTTGACGATTTCCAATTCAACGAGAGGGCCAGTTATTGCCCTTGTTGACTGGAATGAGAAAGGTCACCACCTCACTTTCTTTAGCCTCTACTGCAAAGCTCTTCTGGAGTTAGGATGTCGTGTCGCAGCGCTTTGCCGTGACCCAGATGAGATGCGAAAGTATCTCGAGCAGAACGGTGTGGTCGTTCAGGACGACCAAATAAGATTTGCTGCTTTGCGCTTTCTTAACGGTCCGCGGTTTGTTAGGCCCCGGAGTTTACAGACTGCTCTTCGATTCAGACTCATTGGGCGAGCCTTTCGCCGTTCGCTATGCGAGGTTTCAGAGGCCTTTCAAGCTCCGGTTGATTTGTGTTTTTTCGCCTGCTTATATGAGCGGGACGTCCAGTTAGTGCAGAATATGGTGGCATTCTGTGAGTGCCTCTGGTCCGGACTTTATCTACAGGCCAATGCGTTTCGTTCACCAGGTCGGCTTGCTCCTGGCGTTGATCCGAAGTATCCATTTAAGAGCTTGCTCAAACATGAGCGGTTGGGTGCTTTAGCGGTTCTCGACGAAGGTGTTGTGGTCGCGGTTGAGGAGCTAATGGGTAAGCAAGCTGTAGTTTTTCCTGAAGTAACAGATGAAGTTATTACTTATACTCATCCTTTGGGACAACGCTTAAGTAGATTCGCGGGTTCCTCAAAGGTAGTGCTACTCATTGGTCACTTGAAGCCCAGTAAGGGAGTAATCACCTTTCTTAAGGCTGCAGCCAACGCTGGTACGAAAGATCTCGTCTTTGCCTTTGTTGGCGAGGTGATTTGGAGCGAATTTACGGCGGCAGAGAAGCAATTCCTGGAACGCGCTATGATGGAACTTCCAAACGCGTTTTTTCATTGTATGAGGGTTCCGGACGAGGCTGCTTATAATGCCGTCATTAATTCGTGTGATGTGTTATTTGCCGCCTATCATGATTTCCCGCATAGTAGTAATTCGTTGACGAAGGGATCGCTGCTAAAAAAGCCCATGATTGTGACTGACGGCTCCCTTATGGCAGAACGGGTTCAGCGCTATCGTCTGGGTGAAACGGTGCCACAAGATGATGTTCGCGCTATCGTGGAGGTTATACGGAAAATTACGGACGATACCTCTGGATGGATTGAGGATAAGCAACCCCGTTGGAGAGAGTATTGTGAACAGCACTCTTTTGCTGCCATGGTTAAGGCGTTTTCGGAATTGCTCGAAGTGTGCGCAATAAAGACCTGCAATCCGGGGACAATGGAAAGTGGGATGTGATGCCTACTGTAACTGTTATTTTTAGCCGTCTGTTAAAGGTCAGCGGTGCGCAGACTGGGTTTATGATATTCGCTATGGTGCGCGCAGTGGATTAAGAAACTATTTCTGGATATACAAATCATGATTATGTTAGAGGTGCTATAACCTTTAACGTAGTGGACAGTCCTTCCCGTGATCGAGTATCTTCTCATTCCACAGACCATGGATTTGGCGTGTCTTCTTCAAGTTGCAAGATTCTTTCAGCATAATTAACCAAACAAACAGAATGTCATTTTACCGTTCAATACGCTCTTCAATTGGTAAGGAAATTAAGTCAAGGCCTCTACACCGAATATATAGAAAATTCAGTGACTATACTATGATTCCTGAAAGTGTTTATGTCGATAACCTGATTTTAGCTCAACGAGTTGTGGGGCATTCTGGTTGTGTAGTTGAATGCGGTGTTTGGCGTGGCGGTATGTGTGCGGGAATCGCCTCAATTATGGGATTGAATAGGCAATATTTCTTATTTGATAGCTATGAGGGGTTGCCGCTGGCCAAGGAAATTGACGGTCAGGCCGCCACGGCATGGCAGCAGGATAAAGACTCTTCTAATTTTTATGATAATTGTAAAGCAGAGGAAGGGTTCGCTGATACGGCAATGTCGTTATCGGGAGCTAAATCATATAGTCTAGTGAAAGGTTGGTTTAGTGAAACAATGGAAAACTTTGTCCCGCCAGAGCCTATTTCACTTCTTCGGCTTGATGCTGATTGGTATGATTCAACAATGACCTGCTTAGAATCTTTGTATCAACATGTCATGCCTGGTGGGCTTATTATTCTAGACGATTACTATACTTGGGATGGCTGTAGTCGAGCTTTGCATGATTTCCTAAGTAGGAGATCGGCAACTGAAAGGATCAGAAGCTTTGGCGAAACATGTTATATATTTAAAGGTGTCGAGACAAGAGAAACTCAAGCTAGCTAAATGAAAATAAATTATTCGCACTCTAAGAACCTTCATTCGGTTTCTGGACCTTCGGAAGCCTTACCTGTGATGTTGAAGGGGGAAGCAATTAATAGTCTTTTAGATGTTGGTTGCGGTGGCGGTACCTGGCTGAAATCTGCGTTAGAATATGAGGTCGGTCATGTTGTAGGCGTGGACGGTGTGATTGTGTTAGAGGAGGAGTTGCATGTATCAGGTGAATTAATTAAAAAACAAAATCTTACACAGCCTTGGGATTTGGGGAAACGGTTTGATGTTGTCCTATGTTTAGAAGTGGCAGAACACTTAAGTGGTGAGTATAGCGAAATGTTAATCGAGTCACTGGTTAAACACGCGGATGTGGTGTATTTTTCTGCAGCCTGCCCAAGGCAAAAAGGACAGCACCATGTTAACTGCCAGTGGCCAGAATATTGGCAAGGGTTGTTCAATGAAAAAGGATACAAATGTGATGATACTATTCGTTGGAAGTTATGGGGAATGAGTAACGTGGAGCCTTGGTATAGGCAAAATATGTTTGTTGCTAAGTTGGATCCGGAACTCGCTGGTACCGAACCGCGAATAGCTCATGTAATTCATCCGGAAATGAGACATAACATGGAGTCTGCGTCAATTAGAGCTTCTTTGAGGGAACACACTCTAGAGATTCAATATGGAAGTATGCCGATGCGGTGGTATTTTTGTGCTATAATTAGTGCTATGTTTTCAAAGTTAAAAAGGTCAATTAAAAGGTAATGTATTTGGTTTCTGTAGTTATTTGTAGCCATAATCCACGAGAATCATTCTTGCGTAGAACGCTGGAAGGCCTTCGTTGCCAGTCTTTGCCAAAGGAACAATGGGAGTTGCTCTTGATCGACAACGCCTCGAATGAATCGTTGCAAGACGAATGGGATCTCTCCTGGCATCCGCATTCACGGCGCATTCTAGAGCAGGAACTGGGATTAACGCCCGCTCGCTTGCGTGGGATTCGTGAAGCCAAAGGCGATTTGATTATTTTTGTGGATGACGACAACGTGCTCGAGGTGGATTATCTGGAGAAAGCCTGGGAAATAGGCGCGCAATATGAATGGTTAGGTGTCTGGGGAGGCAGTGCTTTAGGTGATTTTGAATCAGAACCACCTTCCTGGATGGAAGAATATATGTCGCTTATAGCGGTTCGAACTGTTGATAGGGTGCAGTGGGGAAATCTCTATAATTGGGAATGTACTCCTGCGGGAGCGGGTATGGTTGTCCGCAAGCAAGTGGCTGTCGCTTATTACGAAAAATGCGAGACTGATGATCTAATGCGAAATCTTGGTCGAAAAGGAAAGTCTCTTATTTCCTGCGAAGACATGGATCTTGCGTATATGGCGGTTGATGAAGGTTTTGGTATGGGGCGGTTTCCCGAATTAGTTCTTCGGCACATAATTCCCTCTAATCGGATGTCAGAGGAATATATAGCCAGGCTCATTGAGGCAAATAGTACTTCCATCTATATTTTGAATTCAATCCGGGGCCTAAAAAATCGTTCGCTGCCGCAGCGTGGTCCTATTTGGAGGATAGTCAGCGCTGTAAAAAGA